>JAKLFN010000318.1 GCA_022711195.1 Bacteroidota bacterium | reverse complement strand
TCTCTTGAAGCAATTATCAATCTTAGGAAGGAAAATCCTGATGCTAAGGTAATTGTGCATCCGGAATGTGAATTACCGGTTCGCATGGTAGCTGATTTCATCGGATCAACATCTGCTTTGCTTGCTTATTCAAGAGAGGATAAGGCAAGTACTTTTATAATAGCTACAGAAGCAGGAATTATACATCAGATGCAGAAAGCAAATCCGCATAAGCATTATATTCCTGTACCTCCTAAAGATTCAACATGCGGATGCAGTGAATGTAATTTCATGAAACTTATTTCAATTGAAAAAATTCTCAGATGTCTTGAAAATGAATCTCCTGAAATAATCCTTGATAATGATATTATTGAAAAGGCAGGGAAGCCTATTCACAGAATGATGGAAATTTCTAAAAAGCTGGGAATCTGATTTATGCGAAAAGGATTTTTATTTTTCCTACTTGTCCGGTCTGCATGTTTCCTGCTAGCCCAGGAGTCAGGTCCTGATATTAAAGACGGTTACCATGTTTTTCTTTATCCTAATGGTGCCATCTCGAGCGAAGGAATTATTAAAAATGGAAAACCCGACGGCTTCTGGAAAAGCTACTATGTTACAGGAGTAAAAAAATCAGAAGGTAAGCGTACAAATTTTCTTCTTGACAGTATCTGGATATTCTTTGATCAGACTGGAGATACAACTGAAAAAATATCTTATCTGCTCGGTAAAAAGAACGGCTGGTACTATAAATATAATAAGGATGTTTCAAAAGGTACCTATATATGGTCAAAGGAGCTTTTTGCCGGTGACAGAAAGGAAGGAATTGCATATATATATTTCCCCGACGGAAAGATACAGCAGACAATATTTTATAATTCAGGAAAAAAAGAAGGTCTCTCGAAGGAATATGACAGGGATGGGAATATTATTACACTCATGGAATACAATAATGATTTCCTCGTAAGCCGAGAGAAAATAAACAGATATGATCAAAAAGGACTTAAACAGGGAGAATGGAAGGAGTTCTATCCAAATGGAAATATTAAGTCAGAAAAGACCTTTAAGGACGATCTCCTGCATGGTTATTACAAAGAATACGACCAGAGAGGAAAGCTTAGCCTTACAATGCTGTACGAAAACGGATCAATAGTAAAATCAAATGTTGAGGATTCTCCTGATATCGAAATAGTTAACAGGTATGATTCAGATGGAAAACTGATTTACAGCGGACCGTACAGGAATAAAATACCTGTTGGTATACATCGTGATTACAATAAAGACGGGAAAATAACAAATGCTTACGTCTATAATGATAATGGTATTCTGTTATCGGAAGGCATTATTGATGAAGCAGGTAACCGTAATGGCAGATGGAAGGATTTTTACCCCGATGGAAAAATACAAGCTGAGGGCCAGTATAATGATAACAGAAGATCTGGTGCCTGGAAATTCTATAATTTATCTGGAAAAGTAGAGCAAACCGGCTCATTCAATGCAGGAAGGCCTGATGGCTTGTGGAAATGGTATTATCAGAACGGGCAATTGCTGCGCGAGGAGGAATATTTCCAGGGAAGACGCGATGGTGAATACAGTGAATATTCCTTGACAGGTGAAGTTATTACCCAGGGACAGTATTCAGATGGGGAAAAGAATGGAGAATGGACATATAAATCAGGTGATTATACCGAAGAGGGAAAATATATTATAGGTTTGAAGGATGGTGTATGGAAAGGTTACTATTTTAACGGAAACCTGAAGTTCAAAGGTACATTCGTTCAGGGTAATCCTGATGGGGAACACAAGCTATACTACGAAAGCGGAAAAGTAAGGGAAGAACAGCATTATCAGGCCGGAATAAAGCAAAAAACATGGAGAAAATTTGATGAGGAAGGCAATATCCTCCTCACAATTGTATATAAAGATGATATTGAAACAGGAATAAACGGTGTCAGGATTAAACTCCCTGAAAGCGATACCAGACTCATTAAGTGACAGTTTTATAATGGAGGAGGAACTCAACTTAAGAAAAGAAAACATTTCAGATACTGAAAAGGAACTTGAAAAGCAACTAAGGCCCTTGAGTTTTAGTGATTTCAAAGGCCAGAAACAGGTTATAGAGAACCTTGAAGTATTCGTAAGGGCGGCAAAGCAAAGGGGAGAATCACTTGACCATGTACTGCTTCACGGCCCTCCAGGACTTGGAAAAACTACCCTGGCAGCAATAATTTCAAATGAACTGAAGGTAAACATGCGGGTAACATCAGGACCAGTCCTGGATAAACCCGGGGACCTTGCAGGCATTCTTACAAACCTTCAGGAAGGAGATGTTCTTTTTATTGATGAAATCCATCGTCTAAGCCCTGTGGTTGAAGAATATCTTTATTCTGCAATGGAAGATTTTCAGATAGATATTATGATTGACAAAGGGCCAAGTGCAAGGTCTGTTCAGCTGACGCTGAATAGCTTTACACTTATCGGGGCAACAACAAGGTCTGGCCTGCTGACAAGCCCTCTCCGGGCAAGGTTTGGTATCAAATTTCATCTGGAATATTATGATCATGAGATTCTTACAGGGATTGTAAAAAGATCTGCGGGAATTCTAAATGTTAAAATCAACGCATCAGCTGCAGAGGAAATTGCAAGGAGAAGCCGTGGCACTCCGCGAATAGCCAATGCCCTGCTCAGGAGAATAAGGGATTTTGCACAGGTAAAGGG
>JAKLFN010000317.1 GCA_022711195.1 Bacteroidota bacterium | reverse complement strand
AGACAACAGGCAGGAAACCTGTTAAAGCTGCTTCATTCACTAAAGGAGCTCCTGGAAATATTGTCACCCGGTTTATTATTGTCTACTCCGCAATGCCACCCAAACGTTTTGGTTATAAAGTTATCCATACATATCCCCACGACAGGGAGGCATTCACGCAGGGACTCTTTTATCATAATGGTGTATTGTACGAAGGTACCGGTCAGCAGACCGGGTCGACACTCAGGGAGGTGGAGCTCACTACCGGAAAGATAATAAGGCAGCTGAACCTTAGCCCTGATCTTTTTGGAGAAGGAATAACTTTGTTCAGGGACAGGATCTACCAGGTTACATGGCAGTCGAAAGTCGGATTTGTATATGAGAGAGCCACATTCAGGCAGATTAATAAGATTTATTACCAGTCCGAAGGGTGGGGTCTGACAACCATTGATGATAAGATTGTCATGAGTGATGGCACCAATGTTCTTTATTTTTATGATCCGGAATCATTTACGGTTTTGTCGAGGCTGGAGGTTTACGACGACAGGGAGAAGGTCGACAGCCTGAATGAGCTCGAATTTATCAACGGCGAGATATGGGCAAATATCTGGATGAAAGATATTATTGCCAGGATCGATCCGGCATCAGGGAGGGTGATTGGTTATCTGGATCTGAAAGGCATACTGTCAGATCCTGATACTGACACCAGTGTAAATGTTCTGAATGGTATTGCCTGGGACAGCACCCAGAACAGGATATTTGTGACCGGTAAAAACTGGCCTAAACTGTTTGAGATCAGGGTTACTGAGTGATCTTCTTCCCGTAAACCACGTTTATCCCTCCGGGGATAATGCCGAATTCAACAGGCGTATGTCCCAGCGATTCACCGTCGGCCTCAGCATAGAGAGCTGTTTCGCAGGTAACTTTCAGGTTTGTGCTCCTGTAGCCGTCGATCTTCGGATGGCTGAGGATTGTTCCGTCATAAAGGATCTTCAGCGCTTTTATAACTTCAATCCGTCCCATGTCCTTGATAACAGTAATATCGAGTAACCCGTCATCAGGCAGTGCATCAGGCGTCTGCCGCATTCCGCCGCCGCAATAGCGTCCGTTACCTACATTTACAGAAAAGGCTTTTGTAGCTGTTGTTTTTCCGTCGATGGTAATATTGATAAGAGGTCTTTTATAGGATATCAGGCTTGAGATGAGGTTGTAAAGGTAAACAGCCTGGCTGCTTCTTCCCTTATCTTTCTGTTTATTGGTTTTTTGTACAACGACTGCCTCAAATCCCAGTCCGGCAATGTTCATGAAATATCTTTTCTGCTGGCCTTCGCTGCTGAAGAAGGTAATCGTGCCGACATCGTGAGGCATTGTTTTATTTTCCCTGATGATCTTAACAGCGCCCTCATAAACGAGGGGTATTCCGAACATACGTCCCCAGTCGTTTCCGGTGCCTACCGGGATCATTCCAATTACAACATCGGAAGGAGGGCAATGGTCCTGGGTGAAGATGCCGTTTACTATTTCATTCATGGTGCCATCGCCGCCCACAGATATTATTTTCCTGAATCCTTCGGCCATGGCTTCACGCGCCAGTTGAATAGCATGACCTTTTTTTTCTGTAAATCTTGAATGAGTTTTGATTCCCTCATTGGAAAAAAGACCTGATATCCTTTCCCAGTCTTTACTTCCCTTACCGTTACCGGCATTGGGATTAATAACTACGAACCATTCGGCTCTTAAAGGATTATTTATCATGTAGTCAAAATATTATGCAAGGTTATTCTGTAAATATAAGCTCCCGGCACGATTTTTTCTAATCGGCACGGCTTTTTTTTGCACAAATGATGCTTAGAGTTAATTCTCAGTCTGTCAGGGTTATACGATTTTTGTTGAGTATTTCCGGTGTTAATAACATGTTGAAAACCGCAAAAAAAATGTTTACAATTACATCTTTCACTTCCTGATGCAGTGGTTCATTAAATAGTAAATTTGAGGCTCAAAAAGAAACGATAAAAGGAAACAGATGGGAAGGATAATAGCAATAGCGAATCAGAAGGGCGGGGTAGGCAAGACAACGACAGCGATAAACCTGGCAGCGAGCCTGGCAGCCCTGGAGAAGAAAGTTCTAATTGTAGATGCTGATCCGCAGGCAAACGCTACATCGGGGATTGGCATTGATACGAGGAAGATAACATCGACGATCTATGATTGTCTTATTGAAGGCAGGGATCCGGGTGAAACAATTCTTCAGTGTGAGGTCGAGAACCTTTATCTGATGCCCTCGAACATCGACCTTGTCGGCGCCGAGATAGAGATGCTCGAAATGCAGAACCGCGAAAAAGTACTGAAAGGAGTCCTGGAAAAGATCAGCAGTAATTACGACTATGTGCTGATAGACTGTTCTCCATCACTTGGACTTCTAACGGTAAATGCACTTACTGCTTCCAACTCGGTGATCATCCCTGTGCAGTGTGAGTATTTTGCACTTGAAGGGCTTGGCAAGCTTCTTAATACAATAAAGATCATACAGAATAACCTGAATACCGAACTCGAGATTGAAGGATTTCTTCTGACGATGTATGACGCAAGGCTCCGCCTGTCGAACCAGGTTGCCGATGAGGTTAATAAGCATTTTCAGCAGATGGTTTTCAAAACAGTGATACAGAGGAATGTCAAGCTGTCGGAGGCGCCAAGCTTCGGACAACCGGCAATATTATATGATGCTGATTCAC
>JAKLFN010000316.1 GCA_022711195.1 Bacteroidota bacterium | reverse complement strand
CAATCTCTACAGATATGCTCGACGGTAAAGCCATTCTGGGCATGAACCTCCAGGTGGTAGTTGCAGGATTGGGTTATGCAACTTTCGGTGTTGGTGTCGAAACAGCCGGAATCACTGTGTCAAAGATTATTGTCAGATGGTTCAAGGGTAAGGAGCTCGCACTCGCAATGGGTCTTGAAATGTCGACCGCCCGCATCGGAACAACACTCGCCCTCGTTACTTCAATACCTCTTGCCGAAGCTCTCCACGGTGTCTCCATGCCGATCCTTATCTGCCTTATAATGCTTTGTATCGGTATGATTTCATTTTTTGTCTTTACCGTTATGGACAAAAAACTTGATAGATCAGATGCTGAAGAAGGAATTGTAAACGACGAAGAGTCATTTAAAATCAGTGATATTGTTGTAATACTCAAAAGCAAGGGATGGTGGCTTATTGCCATTTTATGTCTTCTTTTCTATTCCGGTGTATTCCCTTTCATAAAATTTGCCACCGACCTCATGATCAATAAATTCCATATCACTGAGAAGTTTGCAGGTATTATCCCGGGGATGCTTACCGTAGGCGCAATCGCTATGACTCCATTCTTCGGAAACCTTTATGACCGCAAAGGCAAGGGCGCAACTATAATGATCATCGGAGCATTCCTGCTGGTGTTTGTTCATGTGATGTTTTCGATACCATTCTTCTCTCAGACATGGATAGCCGTTTTCCTTATCATTGTCCTGGGTGTTGCTTTTTCCCTGGTGCCCTCTGCAATGTGGCCATCTGTTCCCAAGATCATTCCTGAGAAACAGCTCGGCACCGCATATGGACTAATATTCATGGTTCAGAATATAGGATTATCTCTCGTTCCGCTTCTGATAGGCTGGGTTCTCGATAAGTTCTGCATCGAAGGTACCAGGCTGATGGACGGTGCAGAGGTGCCTGCCTATAATTATACCCTGCCTATGATAATCTTCGCAGTATTCGGACTGCTGGCCATCCTTTTTGCATATCTGCTTAAAGCTGAAGACAAAAAGAAAGGCTTCGGACTCGAATTGCCGAATATAAAAAAATAACCAGGTTACTTCGGTTCTATAAACATTGTGCCCTTCGTGGGAACTTAGCGTCCTTTTTGGTATAAAAACTCTTTAACCACAAAGGACACGAAGGGTATTCACGAGGGGTACAAAGTAACTTTCTTAAGAATAGGGTTTTCCCGATGAACTTTATAACAGGTATATTGTTATTCTGTAATAAATAATTAGAAGATGGAATCCAACGAATTTGAAAAAGCAAAGATCTTCAGTTTTAACGATTCTGTTGAATATGCCAGTGGCGGCATACTGAGCAAGACAGTTCTGAAAAAAGAGACAGGTAATATCTCTCTCTTTTCCTTTGCAAAAGGAGAGGCTCTGAGCGAACACACAGCCCCCTTTGATGCAATGATCCAGGTTGTTGACGGCAAAGCGGAAATTATAATAGGAGGAAAGTCATTCATCCTTGATGCAGGACATACAATCATTATGCCTGCCAACATTCCTCATGCCGTTAAAGCGGTGGAAAAATTCAAGATGGTACTTACAATGATCAAAAGCAAATAACCGCTTGCTGATTAACGGTTAACTGTAATCTACGCCATCTTTATCAAGATCGACTTGATAGTGTCGGTCACATCTTCCTCTTCATCGACAATCCTTTCGAGTATCTCGAGGATCTTATTGTTTTTAAGAAGCTCAGCGGCATCTGTCTCATTATTGAACAGTTCGGCAACAGCTACAAAATAATATTCATCGGCTTTGTGTTCAATGTCTTTTACCTTGTCGCAGGCTTGTGTTATCTCTTCCTTGTTTGCAGCTGCATCGTTCAGGCAGTGAATACATTTTTTAATTTCCAGGGAAGCCTCATTTATCATCTCTGCCATCTCCTTATAAACCGGAAGAAGCTTCTTGGGCTTATAAAGGCATATCCTTCTGGCAACACCGTTAATTGAATCGACCACATCGTCGATATTTGCAGTAAGCTCATGTATGTCTTCCCGGTCGAAGGGAGTGATGAACGACTTGTTGAGCTGCTGATATGTTTTATCAGTGATCTCATCTCCAATGTGTTCCACTTCCTTTATTTCTTTGTGGATCCTTTCATGTTCTTCAGGATCGATAGATGCCAGCATCTTCTTGAGCAGCTCTGTGCTTTTTACAAGGTTAGCTGCATCCTGTTCGAAAAGAGGATAGAAGGAATGGTCCTTCGGGACGAAAAACTTAAGAAATTTGTCGATATTCATATTATAGTTTTTAAAGTATTCATTATCAGTTGATCCAGTTGAAGAAGAGGTACATAAGACCGCCTATAAATCCTGAAACAGGGATTGTGACGATCCATGCAATGAAAATTTTTCGTGTCACTCCCCATTTGACTGCTGATGCTCCCTTACGGGCACCTACACCCATGATGGCACCGGTAATTGTATGAGTTGTACTCACAGGAATGCCCCAGTGGGTAGCAACAAAGATTGAAACGGCTCCGGCTGTCTCGGCACAGAAACCCTCGAAGGGCTTCAGCTTCGTAATTTTCTGTCCCATGGTTTTTACTATTCTCCATCCTCCGAAAAGTGTTCCGAGAGCAATAGCGCTCTGGCAGGAGAGAACCACCCACATGGGAATCGCCGATTGCTTCGTTGCATGACCTGAAAGAATCAGTGCGAGAAGAATGATACCCATTGATTTCTGTGC
>JAKLFN010000315.1 GCA_022711195.1 Bacteroidota bacterium | reverse complement strand
TTCCCTCATCTTCATAAAGCGTAAAAGCACAGTCGCGGCCGGCATATACCCTTATTGTCAGCGTATCTGCTGGCTTCTCATCGGTATATTGAATCTCGGGTCCTGACGGGATAATCGATCCTTCTTTCACGAAGAGGGGCATCTGTTCGAATGGGGCTTCAGCATTGATACTTTCTCCTCCCGGGAAGTATTTCCCGCTATAGAGGTCATACCAGCCAACAGAACCCGGCAGATAAACCTCACGGCTGCGCGTTTTATATTCATATACAGGGGCAACAAGAAGCGATGGCCCGAACATATATTGATCACCGATATTTTTAACAACGGTATCACCGGAAAAATCCATCACCATGGCCCTCATAATTGTATAATCGTTGAAGTAAGACAGGGCGGCGATAGAATAAGTATAAGGCATTAAATTATACCTGAGCTTATTGTAATAAATCATGCTGTTATATGCAGGATGACCTTCGGGAGCTATGTTGAATATCTCCCTGAACGGATATTGGCCATGACTTCTGAACAAAGGGCAGAAAGAACCAAACTGGTGCCACCTGGCATTAAGCTCTCTCCATTCCTCAAGGTCTTCTGATCCTTCCTTAGCCCTGGTGTACCTGTTTTCAACGCAGAAACCTCCAATGTCGAATGTCCAGTATGGTATTCCCGAAAGAGAATAATTGAGCCCTGCCGGTATCTGTGCTTTCATATCTTCCCAGCGTGTGGCTATATCTCCGCTCCATGTCGCTGTCGAGTACCTCTGTAATCCTGCAAATCCTGATCTGGTAAGAAGAAAAACACGCTTCCCGGGATCTGTCCTGCGCTGATTATCATAGATTGTCATGGCGTTCATCAGCGCATAGGCATTGAAATATTTTGCCGCAGGACCCAATTCTGTAGGATTCATGAGCTTTTTCCTGTATTCAATATCCGCATTCGAAAGTATGTCGGGCTCAGAGGCATCCATCCACCAGGCATCAAATCCCTTCGAATAGAGATGCTCATATATCTGGTTCCAGAAGAGGTCACGGGCACCTTCACTGTAGGCATCATAAAACGATCCTATGTAACCTTTTCCTATCCAATCTCGTATACTATCTTTTATAGCCTGCTTATAGATCCATCCCTTACTGTCGAACTCCTTGTAATGCTCTGTAGTATGATAAAACTTAGGCCATACAGAGATCATGATCCTTGAATTCATCTTATGCACCGAATCGACCATAGCCTTAGGATCGGGAAAGAATTTCGGATTAAACTCATGTGAACCCCATGAATCAACGGGCCAATATGACCAGTCCAGCACAATATTATCAATAGGTATCTTCCGTTTACGGTATTCCTTAACCACATTAAGAAGCTCATCCTGCGATTTATATCTCTCCCTGCTCTGCCAGAAGCCCAACGCCCACTTTGGCATTATGGGGGCTTTACCCGTCAGTGTGCGGTAACCGCTTATCACCCTGTCGATATTTTCACCGCTGATGAAATAATAGTCGATCTGATTCCCCATTTCTGAAGAAAGCGTAAGGTCGTTCTGTTCATCGGGATCACGGGGGGAGAGAGCTTTCAGACCAATATATGAGATGCCGCCGTCGGGTTTCCACTCAAGCCTGACCGGATAGCTTTTCCCTGCCTCCATATTATAAAACAGCTTATAAGTATTGGGATTCCAGGCAGTGCGCCAGCGTTCAGGAACAACCAGCTCTTCATTGATATATAGTTTGGTGTACCCGGCATAATATAGCCTGAACTGGTACTTTCCTGTTTCAGAAGGAACCATAGCGCCAGTCCAGGTAATAGTTGAACCGTTGAAGGAAAAATCAGAAGGAAATTTCTTAACAGTCTCCAGGTTCTCATAATCTATTTCTGCCTCTCTCCTTTTTAAAAATATCTTTCCAGGATCAGAATTTAAATAATAAGTGGCTGTCAGACCCCCTTCCTCACCGTTCTCATCAAATAACCTGAAGAGGCTCATCTCAGAATAGTCGCGCGGATCACCAAATTTTGTGAGCGAATAATTATCCCAGAGTATTCCATAGTTATGATCAGAAACGACAAATGGAACCGACACTTTTGTGTTATACTGGTAAAGGCTTTCATTCAGGCCCTTGTAGTTGAATTCGTCTGATTGATGCTGGCCGAGGCCGTACAGAGCCTCTCCCTGAGGTGAATCGAATACCTGGAGCAGGGAATAACCGGGTGTCCCCTCGATATTCACCGGGCTGATCTCCCTCTCCCTGTCACCACTCTCGGACAGAATAACATTCCCTGAAGTATCCTTAAAAACAATTCTTCCTGTGGCAAGTGATATTTCGGCTTTTAATGCTGATGTGGATAGCAATACCCTGTCGTCAGGTGCAGCTACAGTAAAAGCTGCCGACCGCCTGTTATTGACCACACAAAGGCTTTTTTCCTTGGAAAATTTCTCGGCTGGCGTTGCCCTGACATGTATAATATTTTCATTTATGACATCTACGGCGATCTTTCTGGCAGATGAACTGGCACCTTCGGGAATGTTAACAATGACACCGTCTGCAGTTTTCTGCCAGCCCTCGTGTGTGCAGGAAAAAAGAAAAACAGATGTGATGATCACCAGCATGAATCTTTTCATGGTACTGGTATTAATTAACCTATTCTACTATCCATTCATATAATCCAGCCGAGAAATCCTTATTCAGTCTGACTTTCATTTTAAGCGAGGAGGTTACTACCGGCG
>JAKLFN010000314.1 GCA_022711195.1 Bacteroidota bacterium | reverse complement strand
CATTTTGAGACAATTGAATCCCGGGCTCTTTCCTTACTAAAGGAATTAATGACGTTGCCCTCCCTCAAATCTTTTTCATTAGTGGGAGGAACAGCCCTTGCTCTGCGATATGGTCATCGCAGTTCAGTTGACCTCGATCTGTTCTCACACGAAATTCTGAATTATCCCCAAATAATTGATGAGCTTGAGGCAAGTTTCCGTAACAGATTTGTTTATAAGCAACAACAAATACAGTCTGGAATTTTTTGCTTCATTGATGACATAAAAGTTGATATCGTTCACTTTCCCCACGGACCAATTGCAGATATTGAGGAATGGGACACAATAAGAATGTACAGCAGCGCTGATATTTCAGCAATGAAGATACAGGCCATACTTGGGAGAGCACAGAAAAAGGACTTTTGGGATCTTTATGAATTGCTCAGCCATTATCCGTTGCAGCAATTGATTGACTGGCACAAACAAAAATATCCGGGCCAGATGCTTGCAATAAGTATCCCACATGCCCTGACATATTTTGCAGATGCTGAGGAAAGCGAGTCGCCGGTGAGTTACAAAAATCAAACCTGGGAAAGCATAAAACATGGTATATCGCGTGCAGTAAGTGATTATCTTAAATAAACCCGGTTTATTTAAAGATCCATTAGTTTTCAGAGTTATCGCGAGTTCCCATTTATCGCAATATGATGTGACTCAGGGAAGCGAGTGAAAACTTAGGATCAGTTTTTAAATGAAGTCAGAAAACGCACTTATCATTATTTGAACCGGTTGTTTCAGGCAAACGATTTCAACAGAACATACCCTATGAAAATCAATAAAAAGATCATAATAGTAGGAGGCGGAATAAGCGGCCTGGCAACAGCCACTTCCTTAGCCAAAAAAGGCGTGAGCGTATTGTTGATAGAAAAGAATGAGAAAACAGGAGGATTGGTAAACTCCTTCATTAAGGACGGATTCCTGTTTGACGGTGGTGTTAGAGCCGTGGAGAATGCCGGAATGATCAAACCGATGCTCGAAGAACTTGAAATAGACTTACCGCTCTACAAAAGTGATGTTTCCGTGGGAGTTGAAAATTACGTAATAGGTGCGGAGAAAAAGGAGAGCGTGGATGACTACGAGGAAATGCTGAAAAAGCTCTACCCGGAAAGTGAAAAAGAGGTAGAACGTGTAATTAACGTCATAAGGAAATATGATAAATTCATGAATGTGCTCTTCGGAAACGACAGCCCATTCTTTAAAGATGCCAAAAGGAACCGGTCGTATTATTTTACAACATTCATAATCTGGATCTTCAGGTTAATAGCAACCACCATTGCCGTATTGAAAATGAGAATGCCCGTAGAGACCTTTTTACACAGGATCATCAAAAACGAATCTCTCATAGATATTATTGATCAGCATTTCTTCAGGGGAACTCCGGCCTTTTTTGCCATGAGCTATTTCTCCCTTTACGCAGACTATTATTATCCAAGGGGAGGAGTTGGAAAGATCCCGGAAAAACTCGAGGAAAAGCTTGTCAGCATGGGAGGAGAAGTACTTAGGAACACTCAAATTACCCATGTAAATCTGAAGGAGAAAAGCATTACAGATGCAAACGGCACAAAATACACATATGATAAACTGATATGGACTGCTGATCTGAAGCACCTCTACAGGATAATCGACAAACAGGGATTATCCGGAAAAATGTTGGCTGAAATAGATAAGGAACAGGAACGATTTCTTTCAAAAAAGGGCGCTGAATCTGTATTTACAGTGTTCATGGGCATAGACCAGTCGCCGGAAATATTCAAGGCTGTTTCTCACGGTCACTTCTTTTACACACCTTCAAAAAAGGGTCTCGGCAGTTTACACAGAGAGGACCTTAAAAAAATGCTCGGGAATTGGGAACGTATTTCAAAAGAGGAAATCCTGGAATGGCTTGAACGATTCTGCAGATTGAATACCTACGAAATATCCATCCCCGTGCTGAACGATCCGGATGCTGCGCCCGCCGGGAAAACAGGTATCATCGCCAGCTTCCTGTTTGATTATGAGCTCATAAAAAGAATCGAAAAAGATGGCTGGTATGAAGAATTCAAGTCTGCTGTGGAGGAAAAAATCCCAACTGTATTAAGCGAATCAATCTATCCCGATTTAAATAAGCATGTCATTTTAAAATTCTCTGCCAGTCCCCTGACAATGGAAAAGTGGTCCGGGAGCTCTGAAGGGGCAATAGTGGGCTGGTCATTCGAAGATCCTATTCCGCTGACTTCCGGTATGCTCAACATGAAGGATTCCGTAAAGACGGCCCTGCCTGATATCTATAAGGCAGGACAGTGGGCGGCCAGCCCGGCGGGTATTCCTACATGTATCCTTACATCGAAACTAGCCGCGGATCTGGTTTACAAGGAGATCTCCAAAGCCGGAAAGAAATGATTTACAGACCTTTTTGGCAACGCTTCAATTTTACTAATTTTGCGCCTTCTGTTTTTCACATAAATATTGATCGTGAGCTTAAGTGAAGAGATAAAAAGAAGACGGACATTTGCCATCATTTCGCATCCGGATGCCGGCAAGACAACCCTTACCGAAAAGCTGCTACTCTTTGGCGGAGCCATACATGTTGCAGGTGCCGTAAGAAGCAATAAGATCAGAAAAACGGCTACGTCCGATTTCCTTGAGATAGAAAAGCAGAGAGGCATCTCTGTTGCCACCTCGGTAATGAGCTTTGATTATAAG
>JAKLFN010000313.1 GCA_022711195.1 Bacteroidota bacterium | reverse complement strand
TTCGCAATAAGCAGGAACGTGCCCTGGATAAATATCAGGTACGACTTCTTCCGGTATAACGATGTTACTTCTTTATGGGATTCGGTTGGCAACACAAGCCAGCTCTTCTGGACAGATACAGGACTTGTAAATGGTAAATCCTATAGTTACTATGTTCGTTCGACGGGTGGATATCTTGCCGATGATATGCCTAAGAATCTGGTTAACCTTTCACAAAGAGCCACGGCTGTCCCTGTCGATAACGAACCTCCCTGCGTTCCGGAGATAAATGTCTCGAGCCAGTGCACGGAAATGTATAATACTGTTACCTGGAGCATTTCTGATCCTGCCTGTACAAACGATATCGAGGGTTACAGGATATTCTATAAAGAGCTTTATGATGATGAACTTGAGTACCTCGACAGTGTAAAATCGCGTGACATATTTACCTATATCCATGATTCGCTTACAATTATTGCAGGTTGCTATTCTGTTTCGGCCTACGACTCGCTGGGTAATGAAAGTGACAGATCGGTAATGGTTTGTGTGGATTCCTGCGATTTTTATGAAATACCGAATGTATTCACCCCTGGCGATGATGATGCTTTTAACCCGTTTCTGAAAGCGAAAACATCAGGACTTGTCGAGAAGGTCGACTTCAAGCTTTTCAACCGGAGCGGAATGCTGATATTCAGTACCGAAGACCCGGAAATAAACTGGGACGGTACCTATAATGGAAGAATTGTTTCACCGGGAGTATATTTTTACCAGTGTACAGTTACAGAAAGAAGGATTGCAGGTACTGAGCACAGGCTTATGTCAGGATTTGTATATGTGTTCACGAAAGAGGGTGCAGAGCCTTACCGGCAGCAAACAAAGTGATGATGAAGAGAGTATATATATCTGTTATACTGTTACTTTTTCTTTCAACCCTGAAAGGACAGTCGGGTTATGATCTTGTCCTGAGGGCAAAAGCTTTATGTGAAACAGGGGAGCCAGGCAGGGCAATAGAACTTCTCTCCGCCGCCACCGGTTCTGCTTCCGATAGCAGGTTGTTATTGTCATTAGGTGAGGCTTATATGCTGGAAGGTGATTATCCGGGAGCCATTGATGCATTTACCCGTGCCAACAAGATAACAATGCATTCCGGCGACTATGGTCTTGCCCGGGTTTATTCTTTGAAAGGGATAGCTGCAACCTCGTTATATCATCTCGGACAGTCGATGGAATCGTCCTTCAGAAAAAGTGAAAAGGAAATTCTTACCGATCGTGCATTTGGCAGGATTGAGCAGAGTGCCGAATGGCGTCTTTTCTGGAAGAAGGAGTGGTACAGCCCTGCCGGGAGGAAGATCTCCGAGCTGGAATACTATGTAAAGGCAGGCAATGCGGGAGAAGCAGAAGAAATTGCGACATTACTCGGAAATGAATATCCCGGAAGCCAGGATGCCATATATGCATACGCACTGGTTAACAAGCTTAAGGGTAAAACATCAGAGGTGGTCAGGTTATTAACAGGCCTTAATGAATCAGAGCCGGGTAATGCCATTTACCTGAGGGCCCTTGCTGAAGCTAAAAGTGAAGCATCTAATCCTGCAGGAGCATCTGAATCATATACCAGGCTTATAGAGATGGAAATCCCTGATGCCGGATTATTCCTCCTGAGGGCTGACTGTTTCATCCGTACGGGTGAATATGTAAAGGCGCTCTCGGATATCAGAAGATACCTGGATTATTATCCTGGTAATCTGAAAGCCCTGAGAATGGCAGGAAAAGCGGAGTCGGCTTCAGGCAATAACCTGAAAGCGCTTGAATACTTTTCAGAAAATCTGAGGCTGCATCCGGGTGATCCTGATTGTTATACTGACAGGGGGGATTCATATTTTCTTTCGAAATCGTGGCAATGGGCCATAAACGACTACAGCATGTCGCTCGACCTTGATCCCGGTGACTCAGAAGTCTGGTTAAGCAAAGGAATATCGCTGCTGAATTCCGGGAAAACGGAAGATGCCTGCCACGATTTCAGACGGGCATTTGCTCTCGGAAACAAGAGAGCAACCGAGTATATCAGCAGGTATTGTATTAAGTAGGTACTTGGTCCTAGGTCCTGGGTCCTAGGTCTTAGCACCCAGCACCCAGCACCCAGCACCAAGTACCAAGTACCCAGCACCAAGTACCCAGCACACGTAACTCATCTCACATGCTTCAGGATCCTTGAAAAGAGATCGTGCGGTTTGAAAGGTTTCAGCACATAATCGTTGATATTGAGTTCATCAATCTTGTCGTGGTTTTCCGACATTATTGCGGCAGTCAGGGCAACGATGGGTATTGAGCTTATTTTTGGATTTTCTGAGTTACGGATTATTCTCGTGGCCTCAATACCGTCCATAACAGGCATGTGGAGGTCCATCAGAATAAGGTCAAATTCCTTATCTTTCAGCATATCGAGGGCCAGCTGCCCGTTTTCAGCATGAGAAACCAGTACACCCCATCCTGCGAGGAATTTATTGGCAACGAAGAAATTGATTTTATTATCCTCGGCAACGAGTATCCTTTTTCCTTCAAGTCCCCTGAATGTTTCTGTTGACTCTGTTAAGCTGTCTTTCGATGATGATTGGGCGACAGCGAAAGTAAGCTCGAAGGTGAATGTCGAACCTACTCCGGCTTCACTATCGAGAGTCAGGGTTCCATTCTGCAATTCAATAAGCTTTTTGCATATAGCCAGTCCCAGGCCGGATCCTCCGAAGCGTC
>JAKLFN010000312.1 GCA_022711195.1 Bacteroidota bacterium | reverse complement strand
AAATTATCTTTTCCTTTGTACTGGCTGCATTAATGCTGCCATACATCAATGAACCGGGAAATGAGGACATGAAAGGTATCCTGGAGCAGTCACAAAAACCTCTTTTCACTTTTGGCATCGTTGCCGATGCCCAATACTGTGACTGTGAACCGGCCAACGGAAGGTATTACCGGACAGCTCCCGGAAGACTAAGGGAAGCAATGAACTCATTCATAACAGATTCTGTAAATTTCGTAATAAACCTGGGCGACCTTATCGACCGCGGTTATGAATCTTTCGAACCTATGCTCGATATTTTTGACTCCTCAGGTCTGAAGGTGTACAATTTACTCGGCAACCACGAATATTCCGTTGATGACCGGTATAAGAAGAAGCTGCCGCTGCCAATGCCCACAAAAGAGGGCTACTATTCGTTTAACCATCAGAAGTTCAGATTTATAGCGCTTAATGGCAATGAGATAAGCACTTATTCCACCTCGTCAAAAGCTCTTATCGGCAAGGCTAATGAATATATAGGTATACTGAAAGAATCAGGAAATGTGAATGCTGTAGAATGGAACGGGGGCATTAGTCCTAAACAACTCGGATGGCTGAAAAACCAGCTCGATGATGCAAAACTGAAAAATGAAAAAGTGTTCATTATGTGTCATTTTCCCCTGTATCCCGAGAATGTCCATAATTTGCTTAATTACAAAGAGGTAGACTCCCTTCTTGTCAATTATGATAATATTATTTCGTGTTTCAGCGGACATAATCATTCCGGTAATTATGGCAACTTCAACATGATACACTTCGTAAATTTTAAAGGTATGGTAGAGTCGGAACATATAAACAGCTATGCCATTGTTGAAGTGTACGGCAATAAGATTTGGATCAAGGGTGCTGGCAGGGAAAAAAGCCAGATACTTGCTTACTGAATTGTCAGGATGTTTTTATGAAGTTGAACGGTACATCGAGTACTGAGGAAAAGTATTCACCTCTTTCGAAGATATCCTCATCGCCATCTTCATAATACCAGTTGAAGATGAATTTCCTGTTTTTCAGTGTAACATGCTTTAGCAATTCCAGGAGGTGAATGAATACCTTGGCGCTGGCGCTGTTGAAATATTCAAGATTCATGTCGACGCAGGTGACCTCGGCAGGCATCTCGATATATTCCTTAATCCAGTGTTCTACAGGTGCAAAGAACTCAGCAACATTCTCATGTATCGACCTGCCGGTAATAGTTATCATTCCGTCAGGTTTAAGAAGAATGTCGGGCGAACTTTTGGTTGGCGCTATCCTGAGTTCCTTCATCCCCGTTTTATTTAATCCGAAAAATAGTGAATAAAATAATATTATCAACCATCGAACCTGTCAAAAACCGGTTCAGAGAAGTTTTCGAAAGTTATTTTCCTGGTTCCTTTCTCAATTTCATGGATCATTCCAACGATTGCTTTATTCACCGGTACCGGAATTCCAAGCTTTTCCCCGTTCGATGCCACATATCCGTTAAAATAATCAACCTCGGTGATGTTGCCTCTCTCGAGCGACTGCAGGCTTGATGATTTCAGCCTTCTGTACTTATACCCGATGACCATTATTGTCAGGTGGCGCCGAAGGTTGTCAATAAAAGTATCTCCTTCAACAAATTTCTTAAAATCGAGCTTTCCCCCGAAAACTTCAATGGCAATACCCATTTTATCCGCAACAGTGACTGCTTCACGGATAATTTCTATAAAAATATTTCTGACCTTCCTGAAAGAGAGCATTCTGCCCAGATACAATCCGCATATCGCACCCAGGGAGGTAATGCACGCATTGACAATAAGCTTTGAGTAAAGGTGTCCCATGATATTTTCTGAAACCTTCGCAGGCACTACCGACGACATTATTCCTGCGATCCGGTACAGAAAGTCATCCGGGCTTCTATTAAGATACCCGATTATAAAATCGCCGGTGGAAGTCATTTCGAGCCTGCCCTGCGACAGCATAGTGCCTCCCCAGCCCGTAACACATCCGATTATTTTTTCTTTTCCGAAAATTTCACCAAGCTCATCCTCACATATACCGTTCTGCATCGATACCACATATCCCCCCTCCTCAAGCAATGGCAGCAGTTGCAAGGCAGAAGCTGTCATATCGGTTGCTTTTGTTGCATGAAGGATCAGATCTTTCTTTTCTTTCACATCATTTGCCGAGGAGTAAGCTTTAAGCGCGACTTTTATATTCCCGCAAACACCGTCGACTTCAAGTCCTTCTGATCCGATAAGCCTGGCATAATCGGAATATTTACAGACTATTTCGACATTGTAGCCATCCTTCTTAAGAAGGGCAGCAGTTATTCCACCAATAGCTCCTGCACCGACAACCAGTATTGAGAGTTCCTTTTTTTCCATGATAATTTTTTTACTGATCATATCCTTGCCAGAGGTGCCACTTCCTGACCTGTGAAATCATTTCTAAGATACTTGTAATAACCTGTTATCCCGATCATTGCTGCATTATCGGTTGTAAAAGCAGGTTCAGGGATAAAGAGGTTCCAGTTTCTTTTCTCAGCTTCGACCCTTACTGCTTCCCTGAGTCCCGAATTTGCAGAGACACCTCCGGCAATACCTATTTCCTTTATGCCTGTCTCGGCAGCGGCTTTAACCAGCCTGGCTACAAGGACAGATACAATAGTATGCTGCAGTGAAGCACATAGATCCGGCTTGTTCTTTTCGATGAAGTCAGGATCGTCACGAAGCCTGTCCCTGAGGAAATAGAGAAA
>JAKLFN010000311.1 GCA_022711195.1 Bacteroidota bacterium | reverse complement strand
CGATGAACACGGAATTTCTGAGATTCAGTGCTTTTATCTGGCCGACAAATCCTGCAATATCTGCTTTTATGCCTTCATCACGGAGCTTATCGCGGCATGAGTCGAGCGGTATGCCTTTATTGTCGATGAGCATCTTTCGTGAATTGGTCAATCCGATAAGCCTGATCTTGAAATAATGCTCCTCGAGAAGCATAGGGGCCTGCTTGTACAGCTGTTTCAACAGGCTCGATCCCACGAGCCCGGTGCCGGCTACGAAAAGATTAACCTCATCATATGGAGAGAGGAAGAATCCGTCATGAATGGCATTAAGTGCTTTTCTCAGGTGCTCGTTCCTTATGACTACAGAAATATTAAGCTCAGAAGATCCCTGTGCTGTTGCGATGACATTGATGCCATTTCTCCCCAGAGAGGCAAAAAGAGTAGCCGATATGCCGGGTGTATTCTTCATCTTCTCACCGACGATGGCGATTACAGAAAGATTCTTCTCGACGACCAGCTTCAGTTCATTATTGCTTTTTATCTCGCGGGCAAATTCCTCGTTGATAGCAGCCGACGCAGCTGCAGCATCTGAGGGGGCGACGGCGAAGGTTATAGAGTATTCCGACGAAGCCTGGGTGATCAGGATGATATTTACATTTCGTTTTGCCAGGGCGCCGAATAACCTTGCCGATGTACCTGTTATGCCCACCATTGCCGGTCCCTGCAGTGTGACCAGATCGATATGATCGATTGATGAAATGCCTTTTATCCTGCTTCTGCTTTCATCTTTAGAATCGCCATTGATCAGTGTCCCTTTTGCCTCAGGATTAAATGTATTTTTTACCCTTACAGGGATCCTGTCTTTGTAAACGGGTCTTAATGTGGGTGTATAGATCACCTTGGCCCCGAAGTGTGAAAGTTCCATCGCCTCGGCATAGGTGAGGCTCTCAATGGTATATGCCTTCTCCACTTTTTTTGGATCCGCAGTCATGAATCCTTCCACATCGGTCCATATTTCAAGGACCTCGGCGCCCAGTGCAGCAGCAATAATAGCTGCCGTGTAATCCGAGCCGCCTCTGCCGAGGGTTGTTATTTCTCCTGTGAGGGTTGTAGCAATGAATCCAGGAACAACGGTTATTTGAGGCGAACTACCTATCTTTTCGCGGATCAGCTTGTTTGTTATATTGAAATCGACAACATTCTCTCCGGCACTGGCATCAGTCCTGATGAATGTTGAAGCATCTGCGTAAATACTCTTTTCGAAGAATCCGCATATTATCCTTGACGATAAACGTTCCCCGGCTGCCAGCACGCTGTCGCGGGAGTGCCTTGTGATCTCGCGAAGGAGAAATATACCTGTGCAGGTCTCTGTCAGCTCATTGAGTATCTCATCGACATACCTGAGAACCTCTTCCCTCAATTTCCTTTCACTGATCAGCTCTGCAGTTGCATCCCTGTGCTGATTTGTTATCCGGCCCAGGAGCTCCCATGCTTCTGTTTTGCCGGCAGCGGCAAACTCGGTAATTTTCTGAAGCTGATCGGTAACACCCTGGAAGGCAGAGACAACGACAACACATGGCATCTTCTGCGCTTCTACTATCCGTCTTATTTCCCTGATCCGTTCCGGCGTTCCTACCGACGATCCCCCGAATTTCAGAACTCTCATCTTGTTAAAAATAAAAATGCATCCTCAGGATGCAAGTATTAACCACAAAGATAGTAAATAAGTTAATAATTACATAATATTAAGCAAACAACTCAAAATAATTAATAATATATGGGAAATAATATAAATCAATAATCATTGTAAAATTATTATTAAGAAAACCGAAAGGACGCAAAGTTAAATCCTTCTTTCGGATCCCTTTGCGTCCTTAGGTCTTAACCCTTTGCGCGCTTTGCGGTTAAAGGATTTATTGTATTAGCTTGAAGCGGCTTTCTCGAGTCTTTTCAGTATTGAGAAGATAAATGTTGCAGAAAGAATGAGGCAGACAATAAATACCAGCCAAAGCAGGCTGAGATTAATCTTGTCCCAGAGTATTGTTCCTACAAAGAGAAGCTTATTACCGGTGGCAGTAGCCAGAAGCCATCCACCCTGCATGAGTCCCTGGAACCTCGATGGTGCCACTTTTGAAACAAATGAGAGACCCATAGGACTGAGGAATAATTCAGCAACGGTGAGTATCAGGTAACTGCTTACAAGCCAGTAAGGTGAGACCCTGTCGGTGTCTGCAACCGGCAATCCGCTAAGTGAAGCCGGTGATGGCGCCCCTATAGATCCGACAAGCACGATAAGGAATCCGAATGAGGCAATGATGAGTCCAATACCAATTTTCTTGGGTGTCGACGGCTCGATGCTTTTCTTGTTAAGCCAGGCAAAGACACCCATTACCGGAAATGTCAGCGCAACAATAAAGAGTGGATTGAATGACTGGAAAACCTCCGGTGATATTGAGTTCTGTGCGGTGAACCTCGTAAGTCCCAGCAGCTTGCTCATTATACCTGCCGGATCAAATCCATATGAAAAGAACATTATTAACCATAGCGAAATAAGGAATAATATCCCGCCCGTGATTCTTGCATTCTTCTTCATATTTTTATAGAAAAGCAGAAATATTCCGGCTATGGCGCCTATGACGGCAAGCATGGAAGGCAGTGTGAAAAACATATTGGTGAAGATCCCTACCTGTTTATCGGTGTAGTCCCTGGCAAAAAGTGTCAGTGTCAGTCCGTTCTGATGGAACGACATCCAAAAGAATATGGCTACGATAAAGACGAGAAC
>JAKLFN010000310.1 GCA_022711195.1 Bacteroidota bacterium | reverse complement strand
ATTCAGAGATTGAGAATGCAGTGAAGGCAGGAATTTTTTGCTTTAATGTGGAATCGATACCCGAAACCGAGGTGATAGAACAATACGCCGCAAAGCATAACAAGATAGTCAATATTGCCCTCAGGATAAACCCACTTGTTGATGCCCATACACACAAGCATATCACCACAGGCGTCGAAGAGAGCAAATTCGGCATCCATACCTGGGAACTGGAAGCCGTCATGAAATCACTCTCCTCAATGAAACATCTTAAGCTCATCGGCATACATTTCCATATCGGTTCACAGATCACCAGAATGTCGGTGTTCCAGAGCCTCTGCACACATATCAACGATATACAGAAATGGTTTGCCGACAGGAGTATTGCGATAAAGGTCGTTAATGTCGGCGGCGGACTGGGCATTGATTATGAAAATCCCGGTAAAGCTCCGTTGTTTGCCGAGTATCTGAACCTGCTGGGCGAATTCCTGGAACTCAGACCCGGCCAGGAGCTCCATCTTGAACCTGGCAGATCGGTAATAGGTCAGTGCGGCTCGCTGATAACAAAGGTCCTCTATATCAAGAAGGGTAGCAACACTATGTTTGCTGTTGTGGATGCGGGTATGACAGACCTTATACGCCCGGCGCTATACCAGGCACATCATAAGATAGAAAACCTTTCGTCGAAAGGCACTCTTCAGAAGTACGATGTTGTGGGTCCTATCTGCGAATCGTCAGATACATTTGCCAGGTTTATCGACCTTCCTGAAACAAAGAGAGGCGACCTGCTGGCCATACGCTCGGCGGGCGCTTACGGGGAAGCAATGGCCTCTCGCTATAATCTCCGCGACCTTCCAGCATCAGTTTTTTCAGACGAATTATAAAAGACGAAAAGCCTTAAGCACGAACAGGCATTTAATGTTCTGGCCATAATACCTTAATGCCTGTACGCCATTACACCGATTTGAATACACCCAGGCTGTAAAGCAGGATCATTGCTATTGCCAGTGGTGCGATGAACTTCACAATAAACATGAATATAGGGATCAGTCGTCCTTTGAGCTGACCTTCATTTGTAAGCTCTGCCTTTGTAATAGAAGGACTGAAGAACCAGCCAATGAACAATACGATGCACAACCCTCCGAGAGGAAGCATAATATTTGACGTCAGGAATTCAAGTATCTCAAAGACATTTTTTTCGGCGACAGTAAAACTTCTCAGCGCACCGAATGAGAGCACGGTAACCACACCCAGAACAGATACAGAAAGTGATGCGGCAATGGTTGCCTTCCGCCTTGTCATTTTGAGCTCTTCGACAAGCCATGCAACAATCACCTCCAAAACAGAAATAGTCGATGTGAGTGCAGCAATTGCCAGAAGAAGAAAGAACATCATTGCGAAAATATTTCCCAGCGGCATTTTCTGGAATACAGCCGGCAATACGATAAAAGCAAGGCCGGTACCTGATGTATTTGTACCACCCAGCGCAAAGAGTGCGGGGAAAATTGCAATTCCTGCCAACACAGCCACCGATGTATCGGCAAGTACTACCAGTCCCGCCGATGATGAGAGGTTTTCACTCTTTTTTATATAAGATGCATAGGTTATCAGTGTTCCCATTCCTATGGACAGAGAAAAGAATGCCTGGCCAAGGGCCTGGAGGATCACATTTGGCGTTATTTTGCTCATGTCGGGGTGAAACATAAAATCAAGGCCTGTCTTTGCACCCGGAAGAGTTATAGACCTGATACCTAGAGCTATAAGAAGGATGAATAAGAATGGCATCATGACCTTAGTGTATTTCTCAATTCCCTCCTTAACACCGGAAATAATTATAAAAGCAGTCATCCCCATGAATATCAGGAACCAGAGCAGAGGACGAAAAGAACCACTGATAAAACTATTAAACATGGTGGTATATTCGGCATCAGTCTTCCCTGAGAGGTTTCCTATGACAGCCTGATAAAAATATTCAAGTGTCCAGCCTGCAACAGTTGTATAGAATGCCAGAATCATAAAAGCAGCTACCACCCCCATTAGCCCGATGAGGTACCAGGGTTTCCCGGGAGCCAGCTTCTTGAATGACCCATAGGGATTCAGCCTTGCGTGTCTCCCTATGACAAACTCAGAAGTCATAACGGGTATACCTATTATTATTACACACAGAAGGTATACTAAAAGGAATGCTCCTCCCCCGTTTTCACCCATGAGGTATGGAAACCTCCATATATTGCCCAGTCCAATAGCTGATCCTGCAACTGCGGCAACAACAGCAAACCTTCCCGAAAAAGTATCACGTTCGCTCCCTTTCTGATTTTCCATAGAATTTTAAAATATATCTTTGTAGAAAGGCCGAAGATAATAAACGAAATCTTTTTATACCGATGCTGACAAATAAAATTTTCTGCGAAGCAAATAAAATCAGACTTCTCTTTACTGCAACAATAATCACACTTTTTATTTCCTGTTCACCGTTAAAACCTTACAGGAATCTGCCCGAGGTTGTGAAATGGGAACCTGACATCGCGGTTTTTGATTCGCTCGACAGGACTGTTAATTATCCTGACGATGCCATCCTCTTCGCAGGAAGCTCAAGCATCAGGCTATGGTCGACACTTGATCGCGACATGGCACCTTATCATGTAATCCAGAGAGGATATGGTGGCGCGAAGTTGAGCGATTATGCAGTGTATGCCGACAGGATCTTTGCTCCGCACAAATGTAGTACATTGGTCCTTTTCATCGCCAACGATATCACCGGAAGCACTAGTGACAAAAGTCC
>JAKLFN010000031.1 GCA_022711195.1 Bacteroidota bacterium | reverse complement strand
AAGCCTTACCCTGTACTTGCTCTTCAGGAAGTCATTTTTGCTGACTTTCTTATAATTGCCCTCCCCGACTTTTCCTTCCCTGATAACTGCAAATTCGTATGCCGGCCGGAAAGGAGAGAACATAAAGGCTCTTTTAAGTGCAAAATCGACCTCCTCCCTGCTTATATCAGTGGTTTTTTCCCAGTTATACAGTTCAGCAATCATCTGGTCATTCATATTACGAAGCTCATCGGAGCGTCTTTTAGCCCATTCAATGAACTCCTCCTGCCTGATATAGGTTCCGTGAGAAAAAACTCCGCTGCCATTGTTGTTATCTAAAATCACAATATTCCCCGGCCTGTCGGCAGACCTCAGGAAAACCTCTGAAGAATCTGTTGTATAAATTGTATCCTGGATAGTAATAACCGGCTCTTCCCCGGGATTCCTGGTCACAGACTGGTTTGTTATCCGCACGCTCATCCTTCCGTTGCCGGAGGAAGTAATACTGTTCATGCTGAAATAACTTGTTATATCACCTGAAGTGTCGGTGCGGGAAATTGTTCCCGGGAACATGAAATCGTCGAAAAAGTTCATTTTTCGCGACGACTCAATAGCCGCTGCAGCTTCCCTGATGCTCGCAGTAACATAATAGTCGAAATTTTCATTTCGTATACCTACAGCATTCCTGATCCAGATGATCTGAACCCAGGTGATCCCGATAGTCGAAATGACCATCATGAAAATGAGTCCCGCAAACTTACTCCTGTTCATGCGGCAAATTTAACTTATCAATAGAGAACACTATTATGTTTTAACTTTTCATTAACTCTTATTAACCTGACTTTAACTGCATACGGGGCATTAAGACGTAATTTTGATATCCGAAATCTTAATATTTAAAGCCATGAAATGTATTCCGAAGATCTTATTGCTCATGCTCCTGGCAGCAGTTATTCCTTTTTATGCAGCCACAGGACAGGAGACTAAAACAGAAAAAAAGGTAAAAGTAGTAATTGCCGATAAGGATGGGACCACTATTGTTATCGATACCACCTATAACGGCGATTCGCCCGACCAGGTGCTTACACTTAAGGATGGAAAAACCATCCACCTGGCAACAACCGGGACGATGTCTTCCCATATGTCGGGAGAAAACGGAAAGAACATTTATATAACCACCACATCCGACGGAAGCGGGAAGACCTACAAAGAAGAAAAGGTTATTGTTATGCACGGAAATGATGGAGAATGGACCATCAAATCGTCTGATGATGCTGATGTTGATATACATCCCGACATGACAAAGTACGTTATGGCAAAGGATGGGGTGGTGATCACTGTTGAGAGCAGGGATGAGGCCAAGGCTAAGAAGATCCTTGAGGAGCTTGAAAAAAATATGGATATTAAATAATAACTTCCGTTTCTTTCATGTTCATTCCTTGATATGGGCCGGGAAACCGGCTCATATTTTTTTATACATCGTTCCCGGATTGCTCCTTGCTTTTTGAGTACGCTCTTATGATTGCTGCACCCCGGTATAATTAAAGGTATTCCATATATCACCAGCAGGAAGCGGTGCAGTTATTACAATGTTCTCCTTCTTTACCGGATGCAGGAACTCTATCCTCCTGGCATGCAGACTGATACCTCCATTCTCATTTGACCTCTGAAATCCGTATTTCAGATCTCCCTTTATCGGACATCCAATCTTTGCCAGCTGTGCCCTAATCTGGTGATGCCTTCCTGTATGAAGGTCAACCTCCAGAAGATAATACCTCTCCGACCTGCCTGCCACACGATATGACAAACTGGCTTCCTTAGATTCTTTTACCTTATGGTCGTAAACGTAAGTCTTGTTCTGCTTTTCATTTTTCTTCAGGAAACCAGTGATCGTGCCCTGATCCTCCGGTGGCCTCTCTTTTACAATGGCCAGGTACATCTTTTTTACCTGTCCATCCCTGAACATCTGGTTGAATCTTTCCAGAGCCTTGGAAGTACGTGCATAAAGTATTACACCGCTCACCGGCCTGTCAAGCCTGTGCACAACACCCAAAAATACATCTCCGGGTTTATTGTATTTCCTGGCAATATATTTCTTCACCAGCGCATCGAGAGACTCATCTCCTGACTTATCGCCCTGCGACAGATCCGACGACCGCTTGTTGACGGCAATTATATGATTGTCTTCGTAAAGAACCTCAACCATTGATTAAACTGTAAATAATGTATTTCGTACTATGAACTCTGCATTTTGAATTCTGCATTCTGCATTTCGAATTCCCCTCAATACTGTTCCTTCTCGTTAGGGAACTGAAGTGTCCTGACGTCGTTGATATAATTCTGAACAGCTCCTTTTATTTCATCATGAAGGTTATGGTAACGCCGCAGGAACCGGGGGGAGAATTCCTGGTTAATGCCCAGCATATCATGCAGAACAAGAACCTGCCCGTCGGTTTTAGGCCCGGCACCTATTCCGATGGTCGGTATCTTTACTGAATTGGTAACTTCTTCAGCCAGCCTCGCGGGTATCTTTTCGAGGACAATTCCAAAACAACCGGTCTTCTCGAGCAGACGTGCATCTTCCATAAGCCGGCGGGCTTCATCTTCCTCCTGGGCCCTGACAACATAAGTCCCGAATTTATGTATCGCCTGAGGAGTAAGTCCAAGGTGCCCCATCACCGGTATCCCGGCTGAGAGTATCCTTTCAATCGATTCTACTACCTGTTGTCCGCCTTCAAGCTTCACAGCTGATGCCCCGGTCTCCTTCATAATCCTTATCGACGATGCGAGAGCTTCCTTTGAGTTTCCCTGGTAAGTTCCAAAAGGAAGATCGACCACCACCAGGGCCCTTTTAACACCTCTTACGACCGATGCCGCATGATATATCATGTTGTCGAGGGTAATCGGCAATGTTGTATCGTAACCTGCCATTACATTAGATGCAGAATCGCCTACGAGTATTATATCTATCTCGGCTTCATCGAGTATTTTCGCCATCGAAAAATCATAGGCAGTCAGCATTGCAATTTTTTCACCTCTCATCTTCATCGCGTTCAGCACGTGAGTGGTTACCTTCCTGACAGTTTTATGTATTGACATATCTCCCCGATTAGTTTTCATGTCACAAAGTTATTCAATTATCAATAGAAAACTGCCGTTTTGTCACATATTTCAGATGGCATAATCATTGCATAAGAGAATTATCTGAAAAAAACATTTAATACAATATACGATGGGAAAGATAATAGGAATAGACCTTGGCACGACCAACTCATGTGTATCCGTTATGGAAGGAAATGAGCCTGTGGTTATACCAAACAGTGAAGGAAAAAGAACGACTCCTTCGATTGTTGCATTTGTCGAGAATGGTGAACGCAAGGTAGGCGATCCTGCAAAAAGGCAGGCAATAACGAACGCCAGGAAGACAATCTACTCAATAAAACGATTCATGGGTGAAACCTATGACAAGCTTAATACCGAGATCAAACGAGTTACTTATACCGTTGAACGTGGCGATAACAACACTCCCCGCGTCAGAATAGATAACAGGCTCTATTCTCCGCAGGAAATCTCAGCCATGGTGCTTCAGAAAATGAAGAAGACTGCAGAAGACTATCTTGGTCAGGAAGTCTCCGATGCTGTCATCACAGTACCTGCATATTTCAGTGATTCGCAGAGGCAGGCAACAAAAGAAGCAGGCGAGATAGCCGGGCTGAATGTGAAAAGGATCATTAACGAACCTACGGCAGCCGCACTGGCTTATGGCCTCGATAAGAAATCAAAAGATCTTAAGATTGCTGTCTTCGACCTTGGTGGAGGTACTTTCGACATCTCCATCCTGGAACTTGGCGATGGTGTCTTTGAAGTGAAATCAACCAACGGCGACACACACCTCGGCGGCGACGATTTCGACCAGATGATCATCGACTGGCTGGCAGATGAGTTTAAAAAAGATGAAGGCATTGACCTTAGAAAAGACCCGATGGCCCTGCAAAGGCTCAAGGAAGCTGCTGAAAAAGCTAAGATTGAGCTTTCCAGTTCCACCTCCACAGAAATAAACCTTCCATATATAATGCCTGTCGATGGTATTCCGAAACATCTTGTAAAAACACTTACTAGGGCACAGTTCGAGAAGATATGCGACAAACTTATACAGGCATGCATTGATCCATGTCAGAAGGCAATAAACGATTCAGGGCTGAAAGTATCCGACATCGACGAAGTATTGCTGGTTGGCGGATCGACAAGAATACCTGCAATACAGCAGCTCGTCGAAAAATTCTTCGGCAAAACACCTTCAAAGGGTGTCAATCCCGACGAGGTAGTTGCCGTGGGTGCTGCAATTCAGGGTGGCGTCCTGACCGGCGAAGTTAAGGATGTACTGCTTCTCGACGTTACACCACTATCACTTGGAATAGAAACCATGGGAGGCGTGATGACTAAACTGATCGAATCAAATACCACCATACCTTCAAAGAAAACAGAAGTATTTACTACAGCTGCTGACAGTCAGCCATCTGTAGAGATTCATGTGCTTCAGGGAGAAAGACCTATGGCTTCCGGAAATAAAACCATCGGACGCTTTCACCTCGACGGCATCCCGCCTGCACCAAGAGGTATACCACAGATTGAAGTTACCTTCGATATCGATGCCAACGGGATCCTTCATGTAACTGCAAAAGACAGGGGTACAGGCAAAGAGCAGAGGATAAGGATAGAGGCATCATCAGGGCTCAGCGACGATGAAATCAGAAAAATGCGCGATGAAGCAAAAGCCAATGAGGAAGCCGACCGTAAAGCACGTGAGAAAGTCGATAAGGTAAACGCCGCCGACAGCATGATTTTTACGACCGAGAAGCAGCTCAAAGAGTTTGGAGACAAACTGCCGGCCGACAAGAAACAATCTATTGAGAGCGCCCTGTCGAAACTCAAGGAGGCACATAAGAGCCAGGATGTTACAGAAATCGACAAAGCCCTCGGAGAACTTAATGCAATATGGCAGACAGCCTCGGAAGAGATGTACAAAAATGCACAGGCTTCAGGACAGGGAGCTTCACAGCCCGGACAGGGACAGCCAGGTCCTGATACTAAAGGAGGAAACACAAAATCGGGAAACGACGAGGTGACCGATGTGGATTTCGAAGAAGTAAAGTAATTTCAGGCCCGATTTTTGTACTTTTATGAGGAATTGTTCCTTCCTCATTTTATGAAATATAGAATTATTCTTATAACTGTCAGTCTGGCTGCTGCCCTAAGTGCAGCAGCCCAGACAGCGGCAGACATCAATAAGACCGACGCCCAGGGAAAGAAACAGGGCCCCTGGATCAGGAAATATCCTTCAGGAAGCATCCTCTATGAAGGCACTTTCGTAGACGATAAGCCCGTAGGAGTATTCAAAAGGTATAACCAGAACAACTCACTGAACAGTGTGCTGGTCTACAGCAGCGACGGAAGAAACGCTTCAGCATCATTTTACCATCCCAACGGATATATTCTCTCGCGAGGAAAATATACCGATCAGCTCAGGGAGGGTACCTGGAAATTTTATTCTTCAGAAACCAACGGATGCCTGCTGAGTGAAGAAAACTATTCAAAAAATGTCAGGCATGGTGTCGCGCTAAAATACTATCCCGACAGTACTGTTGCCGAAAAGATCTCCTATATAAACGGTATTAAATCAGGAGAATGGACCCAGTATCACCCAAATGGAAAGATATACCTGAGAACCAGCTATGTAAACGGGCTCCTGGATGGGAAATTTGAAACATGGTATGATAATGGAAAGACCCATTATTCAGGAATGTACAGGTATAACCTCCGCAAAGGCAAATGGAAGATATACGCAGCAGACGGAACATTGAAGCATGAGATCGATTTTGACAATGAAGAGAACAAGGATCTGCCTGCCGACGAAGACTCGGCAGACATGTTCAACCTTATTGACAAAAACCTTGGAAAGATCCCTGATCCGGAAAAAACAGGTAACATCAGATAATGAACTTCACCTCGCCTGAAAAGAAAAAGTGTTTAGTGATAACTTCACTCCTGCTGATACTTGTATCATTACCATCACTGACAGCTTATTCCCAGGACTATAATTTTTTTTACAGGGTTTATTTCAGGGATAAAGGAACCTATACCACCTCTTCATTTTCAGCTGAGGATCTGCTCTCGCAGCGCGCCATCGAAAGACGACAGGAATCAGGCATAGATGTACCGGTATACAGCGATCTCCCGGTGTTTTCAGAATATACCGACCAGCTGAAAACGAGGGGATTCACTCTCCATGGCACTTCGAAATGGATGAACAGCGCCCTTCTCAAGACTAAAACTGAAGTTGATCTTTCCACAGTACGGTCACTTCCGTTTGTTGCGGATGCCATTCTGGTAAAGAAACCTGCCGGGAAAAGCAGTTTCACAGATAAGCTGGATTTAGTCGATGCAGCCACTTCTCCTCCTCCTTTCGACATACAGCTTACCATGCTGAACGGCTATCACCTGCATAACGCCGGTTATGATGGAACAGGGATACTCGTCGCAATACTCGACGGGGGATTCACAAATGCAGATAAAGCATCATCGCTTTCCCCGCTCAGGAACAGGGATGGGATAAAACTTACTTATGATTTTATAAATAAAAACAGTTTTGTGTATTCTTACCATTCCCACGGCATGGCGGTGCTCTCTGTTCTTGCAGGCCAGGTAAACGGATATCTCCGCGGTACGGCACCGGGAGCAGACTTCATGCTTCTCAGGACAGAGGACGGGGCCAGCGAATTCCCGGTTGAAGAAGATTACTGGACTTTTGCAGCTGAGTTTGCCGACAGTGCCGGAGCCGATATTATCTCCTCCTCGCTGGGATACTTCCAGTTCGATGATCCTGCCATGAATTATTCATTTTCAGATCTCGACGGGAACACGGCTTTCGTGACGCGCGCAGCAGATATGGCAGTGTCGAAAGGCATGCTGGTTGTAGCCAGCGCCGGCAATGAGAGGAATAAGAACTGGATAAGAATAATTGCACCCTCTGACGGCGACAGTGTTCTGGCTGCAGGCGCTGTCGACAGGTACAGAACAATCTCGTCATTCTCATCAGCAGGTCCTTCGGCTGATGGCCGGGTAAAACCCGATCTGTCGGCCCTGGGAGTGGAGGTAATGACCCAGACTGCCGAGGTACTGCTTACACGGCTGAACGGAACATCGTTCTCGTGTCCTGTGCTTAGCGGCATGAGCGCCTGTCTCATGGAGGCTGTGCCGCAGGCAACTGCCAGCGAAATAATTGAGTCCTTACGAGCTGCCGGCGACAGATATTATACGCCTGACTCGCTGTATGGCTACGGTATTCCTGATATGAACAAAGCCCTATCCATGCTCCAGGACAAATATCTCATGAGGCCGGAAAATGAAACTATTGTAAGACCAAATCCATTTTCCGATGAGTTCGAAATACTATTCAACGAAGCACCGGGCAATATCCGGATCGAGATAGCAAACAATGCAGGAGTGGTTGTATTTTTGAAAGATTACGGAGTATATGCAGGAAGAAGCCTCATAATCAGAGAGCTCGCAAAGAGAAGTCCGGGATTATATTTCGTCAGAATTGTAACTGCAGGAGGAACCTTTACACACAAGATCATAAAGATGCCATCGGAATGAAGACAGAAAACCTTACACTTTCGGAGCTTCAGAAGGTCATCAGGGATTCCCTCTACATGTCGCTTCCGGACTTTTACTGGGTAACGGCAGAAATATCTGAGATTAAGGAAAACAGCGCAGGCCATTGTTATCTCGAACTCATTGAGAAACAAAACGATCAGGTAAATCCAGCCGCCAGGGTAAAAGCAATAATCTGGAGCAGCCGATACAGATTCCTCTCTGCTCTTTTCCTTGATTCAACAGGACAAGTACTTAAGGAGGGTCTGAAGATCCTTGTCAGGGTGAAGATAGAATATCATGAGTTGTATGGATTGAGCCTGGTAATTTCAGACATTGATCCCTCGTTCACGATAGGTGAAATGGCGTTGAAGAGGCGTATGATCATCAGGAGGCTGGAAGAAGAAGGTGTATTCCTGATGAACAGGGAGACACATTTTCCAATGCTCCCACAGAGGATAGCTGTTATATCGTCGGCAGTAGCAGCCGGTTACCGCGATTTCATGAACCACCTGACGAATAACAGTTATAAATATGTCTATAATACAACGCTGTTCGAGGCTGTCATGCAGGGTGCCGATACGGAGAAGAGTGTCATTGCTGCCCTTGAAAGAGTAGCAGAGGCAGCAGATATGTTTGATGCAGCCGTAATCATCCGCGGGGGCGGTTCACAGAGCGACCTGAGCTGGTTCGACAATTACAATATTGCATACCTGGTCACACAATTTCCCATTCCTGTGATAACCGGGATCGGCCACGACAAAGATCTTTCGGTGACCGACATGGTTGCCCATCAGGCTCTGAAGACCCCTACAGCTGTTGCTGATTTTCTTATAGAAAAGAGTGCTTCTGCCGAGAAGCTGATAAATGAAATGTCGCAAAGCATCTATGAAAGTACCAGGGTAATCATTGAAGAACACAAAAGTCTTCTGGATACATACAGGATTAAGATTATGACGGGGGCAGGCAGGATAAGCGCCGGCAACATCAAGAATATTGAAAAATACAGGTCCGACCTGGTGAAAGGTACTACGAATCTGCTCCAGGCGGTTAAAATCCGGGTCAATACTATGTCAGAGTCTCTGAATATCCTTGATCCCGGGAAAGTGCTTAAAAGAGGATATTCGATAACGACTTTGAAAGGAAAAATAATAAAAAGCATTAATGAGGTTAGGGAAGGAGAAATAGTGACAACTCAGATAAGTGATGGTGAATTCAGTAGTAAAGTAATTAATAAATAAGTGCTATGGCCAGGAAAGAATTCTCTTTTACGACTGCTGTCGGAGAAATAGAAAAGATTCTCAGGGAAATCGAAAGCGGTGAACTTGATCTGGATAAGCTTTCGGTGGAAGTAAAACGTGCGTCGGAGCTGATAAGGGAGTGTCAGAAGAAACTGCGGAGCACCGAAGAAGAGATAAACAATATATTCAGTGAACAGCCATAAAGAAGTAAATCAGGACCGAAGCCCTGATTTACTGCTACCCTAAACCTAAATCCATGAAAAAAATCATGTAACCTGATTGTTACAACTATCTATATAATTAAACGATGTACCGGCTGTATATGTTTCATAAAAACATATAAATTTTATATCCCTGAAGGGCAATTTTGACGAACTGCCTATTTCTCTACACCAAGGACATCCTTGAATGCTTTAACGAAGGTTTCTTTGGGTAAAGCACCCATTGCCATCTGTGGCTGCCCATCAAGCGGCACAAAAAGAAAAGAGGGTATGCTTCTTATCCCGAAGACAGCTGCCAGCTCCTGTTGCTCCTCAGTATTTACCTTATAAACATCAAGCTTGCCGTCAAAATCCTTTGAAAGCTCCTCAAGTACAGGCGCTACCATCTTACAGGGACCACACCAATCGGCATAAAAATCAATAATACATGGCTTTGTCCCCTCAAATTTCCAATCTTTGTTCTTTTCGTAATCGAAAACCTTACTCTGAAATGTCTCTTTTGTTAAATGTTCTGTCATGATAATTTTTTGTATTAAAACATAAGTTAAGAAATATTGTTCATCTGTAGTCAATTTTGAGGCCTTTTATGGCAGAGAGACAGATTTTAAAAATAATCGGTTAATAATAGTAACTTTGTCCGGATTTAGTAACAAATTGTCATATTCAGGTATGTCTATATGTCTAGATGACAAGATATTCAAGACTCTTTCGGAAGTTGTAACTGCTGAAAATGTACCTGCTTTTGTAATAGGAGGATGGGTAAGGGATGAACTTCTTAAAAGGGAACACCCTGATAAAGATATAGACATTGTTGTCTTAGGCAGCGGTATAGAAGTTGCGCGCAAGGTTGCGAAGAGAATCAATCCGAAAATCAATGTCTCCGTATTCAAAAATTTCGGAACAGCTATGTTCAGGTACGACGATTATGAACTTGAATTCGTAGGCGCCAGGAAGGAATCTTATCAGCGTAACTCGAGAAAACCGATAGTTGAGGACGGCACTCTGAAGGATGACCAGGAACGGAGGGATTTTACTATTAATGCCATGGCTGTAAGCATTAATGAAGATACCTTCGGAGATTTTATTGATCCTTTTAACGGTATCAGCGATTTGAAGAACGGGATAATCCGCACTCCTCTCGATCCTGACCGTACATTTTCAGATGATCCACTCAGGATGATGAGGGCAATCAGATTTGCAGCCCAACTGAATTTTACCATTGATGAAAAGACATTTAAATCAATAGCAGATAATTGCGAAAGAATAAAGATTGTCTCACCGGAAAGGATAATCGCCGAGCTGAATAAGATCATTTTGTGCTCGCATCCATCCACAGGATTCATCCTTCTTGATAAATCGGGTCTCCTTAAGCTTATATTTCCGGAGCTCAGCAATCTTAAAGGTGTGGAAAAGAAAGAAGGAAAGGGACATAAGGACAATTTTCACCATTCATTAAAAGTCCTTGACAACATTGCCAGACGTTCTGACGATCTCTGGCTTCGATGGGCCGCCCTTCTGCATGATATAGCAAAGCCGGCGACAAAAAAATATGTCGAAGGCACGGGATGGACATTTCATGGCCATGAATTCATCGGGTCAAAAATGATACCCGGAATCTTCAAAAGGCTCCGTCTTCCTCAAAACGATAAAATGAAATATGTCCAGAAGCTGGTAGACCTTCATCTGAGACCAATAGTTCTTTCGCAGGAGGAGGTGACCGATTCCGCAGTACGCAGACTATTGTTTGAGGCAGGAGATGATATTGATGACCTGATGTCGTTGTGTGAAGCTGACATAACCTCAAAGAATGAAGAGAAGAAAAACAGGCATCTGGAGAATTTCAGATATGTAAGAGAAAAACTCCGGGAGATTGAGGAGAAGGATGCTGTCAGGAACTTTCAGCCCCCGGTCGACGGGACAGAGATCATCGCGACATTCGGGATAAAACCGGGCAAGGAGGTCGGGATAATAAAAAACACTATCAGGGAAGCAATTCTCGACGGATTAATTGGCAATAACCATGAGGAAGCCTACAGTCTGATGCTCAGGAAAGGCCATGAACTTGGGCTCAAGCCGGTTAAAAAGAGTGATGCAGGCTGAGAGTGAGAACTAAAGGAAGATGGTCGCTGCAGCCTCCCTTATAAATAAAACCACTATATGTAGGCAGAGGAGTATATCCGGGGTACCTGGGATCGCTGTATAATAAGAAAGGAGCCCTGAATACATTTAAGCCTCCATGCTCAGTGTACAATCCAGAGGAGTCATCAAGAAGTGACTTTGAGACTATCACCTGGTCAATCATCTCCCAGGTGCCCTGGTACCTGTAAGTACCCTCTGAATCTCTCAGCTGTGAAGTCAGATTGATCATACCGGAATCATCTCCGCTGGTCAGAATCCTGATAGCGTTATCGTCGGGATTGCAGTTAAAATCGCCGGTAATAATAATTTTCGCGTCTCTTCCGTCTGCTGAAAAGATTGAATCAGTTTCTCTCCTGACCATTTTTGCCAGGTCTGTTCTCAGCTTATCTGCCGCCAGCACTCCTCCCCTTCTCGATGGCCAGTGATTTAAAAACAGATCGATGGTGTCATCACTGATCAATAACCTTGTATGCAGTACATCCCTGGTTGTGAACGTCGACAGATTATAATTATCAGGGATCAGACTTCTTGAAGAAATGATTCTTACATGATCGGACCGGTATATCAGACCGACATCAATACCCCTGGGATCCGGTGAATCATGGTGCACTATCTCATATTTATATCTGGCAAGTAATGAAGTATTTATAAGTTTCCCGATCACTGCCCGGTTTTCGAGTTCACACATTCCAACAACAATCGGAGGAGACCATTCTCCGGCTGCAATGATCGTTTTTGCAAGCAGATTGATCTTTGCATCCAGCCGTCTGGCAGTCCATCTCCGTATCGCTCCGGGAAGGAATTCGTCGTCGCCTGCTGACGTATCGTCACTGACATCAAAGAGATTCTCGGCATTATAGAACATGATCCTGACCTGATGGTCATCAGGATCCTGTGAAGATGCTGTACAGAATGTCAGTAAAAGCAGCGATACGGTACCGGCACATCTTAATCTGGCACCTTTCATCATATTTATTCTGACTCAGAAAGCGTTAATCCATCTGTATCTGCGGGCGCTCTCCCCGAATTTTACTGCCAGGGTGATCTCATGTGTTCCAAAACTCTGCCTGCGTATATCAGTAAGGGTGAAGTCGACAGCATAGCCGAAATGAAATCTGTCATATTTGAATCCTGCAAGAAGAATGAGTGCGTCATTCGTTCTGAGAGATAAACCGGCCCAGTAATCATTCTTGTAGTAAACCCTGGCTGTAATATCGGCCTGAAAGGTACGCGAAAACATATCGGACGATTTCAGGAAAGCTGATGGTTCGAGTATCCAGTCCGGTGCCAGCTCAAACTTATAGCCGCCTGTGATAAAAAAGTGTCCCAGCTCATTCCTGTTAATTGCTGTTGTATCAGCAAACATCAGCGATCCCCTTAGAATATTGGTCATCGCAAATCCAGCATAATATTTTGCTGTGGTAAAACTGGCTCCGAAGTTAAAATCGGGAATAAATACCGACCTGTCATAACTGTTAAGAAAAGGATCATCGACATCATAGATCAGGTTGTCCGTATTGATTGCAAACTGGTAGCCGGTAAACGCCAGTCCAAGGGCAAGATTGCTGGGGTATCCTCCCACCTGCCGGAGAGGGATATGATAAGCATATATGAACTGGAATCCGGTTCTTCTCATAATTCCGTTATGGTCGCTGAAAATATAACCCCCAAGACCAACATTACCACCTTTTGTTGGTCTTACCAGCTTCTTCCTGACAGATGTTGCTTTGGAAATATAACTGTTCTTCAGCAACCGTGTCTGGAAACTTGCTGCATATGTTGCAGGAGCTTGTTCCAAACCAACCCATTGTTCACGTGTGGTAAGCGTTACAGTCGTATAGCCGTCACGTCCTGCAAAAGACGGATTAATGAGAAAACCGTTCATAATGTACTGGCTGTACATAGGCACCTGCTGGGCCAGAGTAAGAATGCCCGGCAGGTTCAGAACAATCAGCAGCAACAATACCCTGTAATATCTCATATATCTAATTATCATATTATCAATCATTTACCTTATTACACTTATCACTCCCGACCTCGGTTCTGATCCGTCATGCAGGTCAAGTATATAACGGTATGAATCAGTTGGAACAAGCTTCCCGTTAAAGTACCTTCCGTTCCATGGCTCTGCTGAAGGATTCTTGGTATGATAGATCAGTTTGCCCCATCTTGAATAAACTTTAATCTCAGCTCTTGGATAAATGTCAATATTTCTAATGATCCAGAGGTCATTATGCCCGTCAGCGGGTTCCGGTGTTAATATCTGAGGTATCTGAACACAATTATATGTTCCTTCAAAACCAACTGTTGCATTTGCCGAGGCTGTACAGCCGTTGCCATCAGAAATAGCAACACTG
>JAKLFN010000309.1 GCA_022711195.1 Bacteroidota bacterium | reverse complement strand
ATAGTACTTTCTGAACAGCTCCTCATAAGCGTCGAGGTTGCCATCCTGTATTGCTGATATTAATTTCTGATCAGAAAAATCCATCAGAAAAGAATTGATTACAGGTAAATACTATTAATAAATATTTTAAAAAAAATAATTCGACAGACTTCACAAAGATAAGAAAAAGTCAGGGTCCACTACGATAAATATTTATCGCAGCAGGACCCTGACTCCCAATTTCTGTCTTCTGTTCTGCTCAGTACCAGGTTAGTTCACCGGGTACCTGACTAATTTTACCGGTCCCAAAAGACCTGATTCAGGTAGTATGCCGCCTCTTCTCATCATCAGGGAAGCATTCAGTACCTTCTTTTCCGGAGCAGAGTTCATATCTCCGATAATCCTGTTGGTCCATTGATTTGTAACACTTATCTCTATGTTGTTCTGTCCCTTTTTAAGCAGGCTGGTTATGTCAGTTGTATAAGGTGCTTTCCATAATAGTCCGGTGCTTGTACCATTTACTTTAACCTCAGCCATATCGCCTACTCTGCCGAGATCGAGAATAAACCTGCCCTGTTTTCCAAGAAGTTTTCCTGAAATCTCAACATTCTTTTCATAAACCGCAGTACCAGAGAAGTATTTTATACCTTCATCAGCATTGACTGTCCAGGATTCAGGTGCCGTTATGGTAACTTTTTCCGGTGCACCCATTCCAGAGGGGAAGGTAATATTCCAGGGACCATCAATATTTATTGTCTCCGCGGCTACCTGACTCACAGTTGTTCTTTCTTCCTGTAATGTATTCTTCCTGAAGACGAAGAAAGCCGACTGACGTTGTTCAAAGTATGCAGGAACAATTGTATTTTCAGCCTCGATCTTATAGTCTGAAGGCTCAATTGTCCCAGATGCCGGATCCCATATTTCAGCCTCCTTTCCTGAAACCCTGAACCTGATCTCTGTATTCAGGGCCTTGTCGGACGAGTTAACCACAAAATAGATATCTGCATCATTTGTCTGCCGGTGTATCCAGTTTATTTTTGAGTCGAGACCTGCCGAGTACTCCAAATCAGGTCTGGCGCCGGAAATTTCCAGGACTGTTTTCAGCGGCATTCCCCAGCAGATCATGCCTTTGCCAACAACTCTTTTCGTTCTGCTGATACCGTTGAGATCGCCCCATAGTTCATTCATGACCGATTCAAATTCTTTCTCCGAATCAGGAAATCCGGTGAATCCAGGTGTGCTGACCGGCCGTGGACCTGTGACCCTGGCGCCATCTTTTACGAGTTCAAGTATCTTCCTGGCAACAGTGATAGTCATGTATTTTGCTTCCGGGAGAACAAGCACTGAGTACTTCATTCCGTCGGGAAGTACAAGTTTTCCGTCTGATGCCACACTCATTCTTGTCAGCAGGACATCAGCATTAATATAGTCGAAGTCGTAACCGTCAGGAACAGCAGGAGTGAGGCCCGATCCCCAGATAGGCATGGTAGAAGGTGCACCCTCGTCGAGCAGGTATGCAAGGTCGGCTACAAATTTACCCTGCTGAAGCATGTATGAGTTACGTGCAAGATATTTCATAAAAGGTCCTGCATTTTCAGCCCAGGTAATATTCCTGTTTATATGTGTTCCAACCATTGTATTGCCCGGTTTTGTATCGAGTGGCTGATGTGCTGATGTGTGAAAGACTATCCTGTTGACGCCTTGTGTGAACCAGTAATCGCCTACAGCTTTTAGTGAAGCCGGCGATTCATAACCACCGCCGGTGAATGATTCGGCAGCAGTGACCGGTTTCCCGTAAACATGTGATGCCGACGCTGCACCGCGTATATCCTGGTAATACATCAGGTCGGGGTGAAGAGAACGGAACCAGAATTCACCCATCGGTATATCGACATATTTTTTACATAACAATGCATCTTCCAGGATCTCAAGTGAAACACCGGAAGCCTCACCGTAAGTTTTTATACCCTGTTTATTAAGGTAGTCGGTGAGCACCTTGTAATGATTCTCTGCGAACATGTCGGCGAGAGTACGGCGAAAATCCCAGAGAACCCTGTCGCTGGTGGTGCTGCTGCCGACGACATAACCTGCCAGGCAGGGAAGAAAAGGTGTAAGATCATATTTCCTGCGCTGCCCGAATTCAGAAATCATATTATTTGTCCAGTTCTGCATTCCTGCCTCCCAACTGTCGAGCATTACCGACTGAAGCCTTTTGCCATAGAGCTGGCCGAGTGCTTCTATTAAGGGACGTGTATATTCTTTTATATAAGCCTCAGTGTATTCACGGCTGAGCTTATCAACTTCATAACCTGATCCTGCAGGAACAGCGGGACGGTTTTTTGCCCCTGTAAGCGAATAGCCGAACCTCATTATTGTCCATTTCCCCTGTGGTACCTTCCAGTTAAGCGTCCCGTCGGGAAGCATGGATGATGTCAGATCAACGATCTTCGACGGGTCGATAACTGAAGTTGCAGGAGCTTCAGGAGAAGCCACAGGATCGTAATTGAAAAGATGATAGAATCCTGCTTTGTCTTCCCACCTGTTCACTTTGGATGATGTGTACAACTTCATCTCGCTGAACCGGTAGAGTGAATCGGGCTTTGGATTTGTTTCTGCCATCACATCGGCAGGACGCAGGGGGGCGCCGGTAAATTCAAAACGAAAACATTTACCTGTAAATCCTTCAAAAGAGTATGTAGCTACTTTGCCGGAGCGGTAGAGCTGTGGTCCGGGTAGCATTAAGATAGTTGAGAAATCTGTGCCGTCGGCACTGCCCATAAATT
>JAKLFN010000308.1 GCA_022711195.1 Bacteroidota bacterium | reverse complement strand
GTCCGCAATCTGAACTTATTTTTTGGATTTTGCACTATATAGCTTTAACTTTTCATTTTAATCCACTTATGCAAATGAAATTTCAACTATCAGCCATCCTGATAATTATCCTGTTTTTCCTGAAGTCTGGATCACTCTTAAGCCAGCAGATTTACCTCTCACCTGAAGGCAACGATTCAAATCCCGGAACGATGTACCAACCACTGGCAACAATGCCTGCTGCACGTGACAGAGCCAGAATCTTAAGGTCTGAAAATTCGCAGCAACCTGTAGAGATAATAGCCCTCGAAGGCGAATATCTGATGCTTAAACCACTGGAACTGGATCACTCCGATGCAGGAACTGCCGTGTCACCGACAATTTTCAGAGCCGCTGATGGTGCAAAGGTTATCTTCAGGGGAGGTGTCGAAATAAATGGATTTAAGAAAGTGAACGATAATCTCTGGAAGGCTTTCGTCCCACAGGTTGCATACTACGATTCCTATTTTGAACAGCTATACGTCAACGGCCGCAGGGCAACAAGGGCAAAGAGTCCGAATGACGGATTCTATCCTGTGAGGAAAGCAGAGGAGACAATTGCTGAAAAGGGAACAGGAAGAATGCCCCAGGTTGCTGTACAGAAAATAATTGTCGATAGTACAGATATAAAAGATATTACAGGTTTTACAGACCAGGACCACGAAGATGCTCTGGTTATCTTCTACCATAACTGGGACAATACAAGAAAGCGGATACTAAGCCTCAGCAAGTCGGAACCTGCATTTTTCATTGCCGGAGAAGGAATGAAACCATGGAATCCCATTAATTCAAAATCACGCTGGTTTATAGAAAACTTCCAGGGAGCACTCGATGCCCCGGGTGAATGGTTCCTCGACAGGACGGGATACCTTTATTATATACCGTTACCTGGGGAGACAATTGAAAACACGATTTTTCATGCTCCGATCCTGAAGGAATTTATCAAGATATCAGGAGTGTCACCTGGGCAAACAGTAAGTAATATCAGGTTTGAGAACCTCACCTTTACGGTAGCAGGTTATCGCACACCGTCAACCGGCAATGAGCCGGCACAGGCTGCTGCACCTGTTGGAGCGGTCATTACACTCGATTATGCTTCTGACATTTCTTTCACAGGCTGTGAAATTGCACATACCGGCACCTACGGATTATGGTTCCGCCGCGGATGCAGCAATTGCACGGTAAGTAAATGTTATCTTCACGACCTTGGAGCCGGTGGAATAAAGATCGGCGAGACAACACTTAGAAGTGCTGTTAATGAAATAACAAATAACATAATTGCAGATAATAATATCATTACCGACGGAGGACATATTTTCCCGTGTGCAGTCGGTATCATTATCTTTCATGCAAGCGACAACAGACTGATTCATAATGAAATATCCAATCTCAGATATTCCGGCATTTCTGCAGGATGGATATGGGGTTATGCCCATAGTCCCTCGAAAGGAAATATCATAAGATTCAATCATATACATCATCTGGGGTGGGGAGAACTATGCGATATGGGTGGAGTCTATACGCTTGGAGCTTCTGAAGGAACTATCGTTTCTGACAACCTTATTCATGATGTCTATTCATATGATTACGGAGGATGGGGGCTTTATACCGATGAGGGTTCATATGGAATCGTTATGGAGAATAACCTCGTTTACAACTGTAAGAACTCAGGTTTTCATCAGCATTATGGAAAGGAGAACATAATTCGTAATAACATCTTTGCATTCAACATCAGGGCCCAGCTTCAGGCAACGAGAGTCGAAGAACACAGATCAATTTCCTTTACAAACAACATAATCTATTTCGACAAGGGAAACCTTCTTACCAGCAACTGGCATAAATTCAATTTGCTGAGTGATTATAATTGTTACTGGGACACACGAACAAAAGAAGTCCGGTTTGCTGATAATTCGTTTATAGAATGGCAAAAATCAGGCAAGGATACCCACTCGGTAATTGCTGATCCTATGTTTACCGATCCCGGTAATTTTAATTTCAATATAAAAAACCTTAAGGTTGCAAAAAAAATAAATTTCAAGCCTTTCGATTATACTCAGGCAGGAGTCTATGGTTCGGATGAGTGGAAAAAACTAGGTGCGACAGGAAGGGATATTGAGGTCGAATTCGAAAGTGTGGTTGACAGGAACGAAAGCAGGACAAAAAAATAGACGGCATGATCATAACGATTAAGTATGAAAGAGAATTTATAACCGGCCACAGAATATCATGAAAAAGACAATTATGCTGATTTCTGCTCTCATGTTCTCACTTCTGATTTTAAATCAGTGCAGGAACAATGATGATACTGATATTAAAACCGGTGCGGGGATAAAACCAGTTGATCTGACATGTGAATATTTGAAAGATCCTGAAGTGATCGATACTCAAAATCCCCGGCTTTCATGGATAAATTTTGCGGATGAGGGTGAGCGTGGCCAGTATCAGGATGGATGGCATATCAGGGTGGCCAAATCAAAAGAATCTGTTATTTCAGGGAATGATCTTCTTTGGTCAGAAAGAGGTATCAGAACCTCAAAGTCGTTGAATGTCAGGTACGAGGGCCCTCAACTGGAATCAGGCCGGGAATACTGGTGGCAGGTCAGGGTGTGGGACAGGAAAAGGAATATATCCGGATGGAGTGAACCTGCCTGCTGGACAATGGGACTGCTCGATCCATCAGAATGGAAAGCAAAATGGATAGGGGCGCCCTGGCAGGGGGAGGAAGCTCTTCCAAAAACAACAAAT
>JAKLFN010000307.1 GCA_022711195.1 Bacteroidota bacterium | reverse complement strand
CACCCGAAATGACGAGGTCCGTTATCAAAAATTAAAAGCCGCCGCCGAAGAAGAGTTAAGCTCCCTCTTAAATGCTACTTTTAAAGACAAAAGAGAAGTCAAAAAAGGAAAGACCCAGGCTCCGTATTATTATGTTTTACCGGTGGATCAGCACGATCAGAGTGAATTGATTGCACTTGTCGGTTTAATGCAGGAACACGGAATTAACACATTCCGCCTCAAAGAAAATTATACACTCAATGGCATTAACTTTAAGGAAGGTGATATTGTCTTCCCGATGGCACAACCATTCCGTGCTTTCCTGAAAGAAGTAATGGAGAAGCAGGATTACCCGGTAAGACATTACACTCCGGGCGGAGAGTTAATTCGCCCCTATGATGTAACAAGCTGGTCTTTACCACTTCACAGGGGTCTGGTATCACATGAAATAAAAATACGGGATGAAGCTTTCGAAGCAAAGCTGAAACAGATCACAGGAAATTATTATCCTTTGACTCTGGGATATAAATTGCCTGCAATATTTCCGGTTTCATCCAATGGCAGTTTTAAAGCTGCATTTATGGCCCTGCAGAACGGAATGCCGGTCAGCCGCCTCCAAGAAGAAATAAAAATTGACGGAAAGACATATGCCAGGGGGAGTTTTCTGATACAGGGCAGTAATCAGGAAACGCTTAATAAAATAGTAAAAGAATCGCTGACCGAACCAGGTATGATACGTAATCCCGAAAAGATAGCTGCCACAGATGTGAAATTGCCCCGGATAGCTCTTGTTGAGACATGGTTCAGTGATATTGATGCCGGATGGACACGTTATCTGTTCGATTCTTATAAAATACAATATACAATCCTTCATCCTGATGAATTTGAAAAAACAGACCTTACAGCTACTTTCGATGTAATTATTTTTCCCTCAACAGGTAAGAACCTGCTTTTAAATGGGAAGCCGGGTACTGAAACAAGTCCTTCGATGAGTAATTATCATCCCGATTACTAGAAAGGTATGGGGAAAAAAGGCCTGGATAAACTGATGCTTTTTGTCAGCGACGGGGGAAAAGTAATTTCGTGGGGCCAGTCAACAGATCTTTTTGCAGGATCGCTTGAGATCACCCGGGGCGAGACGAAGGAAGAGTTCATACTCCCGTTTACAAATATTGCCGATCAGGCACGTAAGGAAGGATTGAATGTTCCCGGTTCACTTTTCCGTCTGAAGCTGAAAAACGATCATCCCCTCACCCTTGGCATGCAGTCTGAAACAAATATATTCTACAGGGGAAATCCCCTGTTCAATACAAGTATCCCGAGGTTTGATATGGACCGCAGGGTAATCGGCGCATTCCCTGAAAAAGAGATCCTCGTCAGCGGTTATTGTGAAAAAGAGGAAAAATTATCAGAAAAACCTGCAATGATCTGGATTAAAAAAGGTAAAGGAGAACTGATACTTTATGCCTTCAATCCTCAGTTCAGAGCCTCAACCCAGGCAACATACAAACTTTTGTTCAATGCACTATTCCCATTACAGGCAGAATAAGCTTCCTGCATTGGAAATGAATTTAACAAGATTGCTTATTATTATTCAAGCTTATCTATCCATACCCTACTATATAACTCACCCCTAAATCCCCCAAATATACTTTTGAGTCTGAGCGCTCCCCTGGGGGCAAGGGGTGGCAAGAAGGGGAGGAGTTATTATAGTTGATGTTCCTGAGTTCTCTAAGGCGTACACTATGTGGTTATAATTTTTTTCTGAAAAATATTTTTTCAGACTGTTTCTCCTGATAACCTGAATTCTGCTTGACTTTAGACTCATGAAAGATTAATTTTACATAAAATTGAATCTTATCTTATTAATGATCTCATCAGTAATTAGCCTCTTTGAAACATGACAGTCTGGACTTCTGAAATTAACGAGCTGAAGTTGCTTTATGAATCTCTCAGGATTCATTGCCCGGAATCCGGTAAAGAGCTGGAGAAACTCATCAGAACAGAAGATCCGATAGTTATTATGCTTTATTCAAGAAGATGCCTGGAAGTAATTGTAACAAAGCTTTGCGAAAATGAACTGAAAAGGCCAAGAAAAACAGAGCCTCTTAAGGGAATCATTGATAAACTGAATAAGGAGGATAAAGTACCTTCACATATTATAACATCAATGCATGGGATCAATGATCTTTCCACCTATGGAGCACACCCGAAAGATTTTGATCCGGAACAGGTAAGACCTGTCTTAAGCCAACTTAACATTATACTGAAGTGGTATATTCAATATATAACCAGGATCACCAGTGAATCAGATGTTGAAAAAGAACAACAGGAATCCGTTAAAGCTCCTGTGGGGATTTTTAAAACCGGTGCTGAGCAGATTTCAAAAAAGCCTTCAGCTTCATCAATACGAAAGTTACTGACAGGTGTACTGATCCTGACCGGAGCTTTAATTGTGCTATTGCTCTATAATAAGATTTTCGGACCGGATTCTCCTGGCAGGCTGAGATCGGCCGGCGGAAAGATTTCTATAGCAATAATGCCATTTAAAAACCTTACATCAGATACTTTGCTTAATATATGGCAACCTGGTCTGCAAAGCCTTCTTATTACATCCCTTTCAAATTCGGAAGAATTATCTGTAAGACAATATGAGACAATAGATAACATTCTGGGCAATCCGAAGAAGGTTGATAATGCCGCACTGACACCCTCTTTTGCGGCAGATATTGCATCCAGGCTGGATGCAAAAACCGTTATACTCGGAAGTTTATACAAGGCCGGGGAAAGG
>JAKLFN010000306.1 GCA_022711195.1 Bacteroidota bacterium | reverse complement strand
AAATATCCTTTTGAAGGGTGCTGAATTTTCCGCCGACAGGTGTTGTTCGGGTTATATCGGACGAGTAGTGCATATTTGTTTCTGCGCCGGCGTCGGTCACCATCATCCTGCCCTTTTTCAGTATGTTGCCATGCTCATGGTTGTGAAGTGTCTGACCGTTGATGCTGAGAATTATCGGGAAGGCTGTTCCTCCTCCTTTGGCCAGGGCAATACCTTCAATTGTGCCGAAAATCTCCTGCTCCCTGATTCCGGGTTTGCACATTTTCATTGCTGTCACATGCATTTCATATGCTATTGCGACAGCTTTTTCTATCTCCTCAATTTCTATGGCTTCCTTAATTGACCTCATTTCAACCACCGCTTTAATAAGTTCAGGTGAGGCCAGGGTTTTCATCTGGCAGGGATTTTCCCTTAACAGCGAACCCAGGGTCATTTTTGTTTCTGCCCTGTAGGGAGGAAGAAAGTGAACCCGTCTCTTTTTTGATATGGCATCGCTGATAATGTCGGCGATCTTCGAAACCGGCGCTGTTGCAGTGATGCCGCATTTAAGTGCGAGCTCTTTTACTGTCGGTTGCGGACCCATCCAGATGATATCGTCCATGTCGAAATCATTTCCGAAAATGGTATCTTTTCCGGAATCAAAATCCATTAATGCTGTAAAACCCGGCAGGTCGAGACCAAAGAAATATAGAAAATCGCTGTCCTGCCTGAAATGATAAGCATTGTCAGGGTAATTCATTGGCGATTCAACATTCCCGATGAAGAGGGCAAGACCCTTTTTCATCTTCTTCCTAAGCTCATCCCTTCTTCTTAAGTATACTTCGCTCTTAAACATAATATCGTTTTTTATTAATCTCCTAAGTTAACATCCGCCGGCATACTAAGCAAAGAGTTGAGAATTATTTTAAAATCAGGAAAATGATCTCATTTTGTGCGAATAGTTATTGTTATTAACAAATTAATATTATATTCGCATGGGGTTACCAACAGTTTATCAACAACTTTTCAATATGCCATACCGACGATTGCCCAATACTGATGCGGCCAGGATAAGGGCTTTGAAGACCGCGCTGGAGAAAGGAAAAGAAGTTCCTCCGCATAAATTAGCATATTCGGCAAAAACAATACCCGGCATACAAAAGTTCCTGCCTCTTTTCGATCACAGCATCCAGCTTCAGAAGCAGTCTGTGGCAACACAAAGCAGGAAGAGTAAAGCTTATAATGAATCACTACGAAAAGCAAGGATCTACCTGACTCATTTTCTGAGAGTCATGAATATGGCCATTTTTCGTGGCGACCTCCCTGCTGAGACCAGGGCATATTATGGATTGCCTACCAACGATTCTTCGCTTCCGGCCTTAAACACTGAAAATGAACTTATCAGCTGGGGAAAAAGGATCATCGAGGGCGAAGAGTTCAGGATCAGAAAAGGTGGCAGCCCGATAACAAATCCGACAATAGCTGTGGTCAAGGTCAGGTTTGAAAATTTCCTCGAAGAAGACAACAATCACAAGATCCTTCAGAAAAAAACCCTTGACTATTCTGAACGAACTGCCGATATGAGAAAAGAGGCCGACAGGATCATCCTTGACATCTGGAATGAGGTTGAGTCTGCATTCAGTGGGCTGCCTGAAGTGACACGCCGTATTGAGTGTGAAAACTACGGGATAGTATATTTTTACAGGAAGGGTGAACTGGAGAAGACAGTCGCCGCAGAACCTCAGCCTGAAATCGAAAACCAGGAACCTCCTCTTGAAAATAGGTAATATACAGCTTTGCAATCAGCCTCTCTTCCTGGCTCCCATGGAAGATATAACTGATCCTTCTTTCCGGAGCATCTGCAAGATGAACGGCGCTGATTTCATGTTCACCGAATTTATATCTTCCGATGGTCTTATAAGGGATGGAGAAAAGAGTGTCAGAAAACTCGATATATATGATTTTGAAAGGCCGATAGGTATCCAGCTTTACGGGCACCTGACCGGACCAATGGTGGAGGCTGCGCTTATTGCTGAGGAAGCAAAACCCGAAACAATCGACATCAATTTCGGCTGCCCGGTGAAAAAGATCGCGAACAGGGGCGCCGGAGCAGGCATGTTAAAAAATATTCCGCTGATGCTGGAGATGACTTCGGCAATAGTAAATGCCGTTAAGCTGCCTGTAACGGTGAAGACACGCCTGGGCTGGGACGATGAAAGCAAAAATATAGCAGAGGTGGCCGAGATGCTCCAGGACCAGGGCATAAAGGCACTGACGATACATGGAAGAACGCGCTCACAGCTCTACAAGGGGGTGGCTGACTGGACACTCATAGGTGCGGTAAAAGATAATCCCAGGATGAAAATACCGGTTATCGGCAATGGCGATATCGACGGTCCGGTGAAGGCAAAGGAGATGTTCAACCGTTATGGCGTCGACGGGATCATGATCGGAAGAGCCTCCGTCGGACGTCCCTGGATATTCAGCCATATAAGACATTATCTTGAGACAGGTGAGATACTTCCGGAGCCAACGGTCAGCGAAAAAACAGAAATAGCCCTCCGGCACCTGGAGAAATCACTTGAATATAAGGAGGGAGCCAGGGCGATCTTTGAGATGCGAAGGCATCTTTCAAACTATTTCAAGGGTCTCCCTCACTTCAGGGAAACAAGGCTTAAACTTCTTACGACTACGGATGTAACCGAGATAAAAGCCATAATCGCGGAGATCCGCGAAAAGTGGGGAGATTTCCGTACCGCCGACCAGACTTCTGTCTATGGTGTCTGAACAACCTCAGC
>JAKLFN010000305.1 GCA_022711195.1 Bacteroidota bacterium | reverse complement strand
TATTTTTGTTTTAATCACCAAGTAAAATTTCAGATCATATATGGAACCCCTTGTCAGCATTATTATGGGAAGCACATCCGACCTGCCGGTTATGGAGAAGGCAGCAAAGATACTCAACGATTTCAAGATACCCTTTGAAATGAATGCTCTTTCGGCTCACCGCACGCCTGATGAGGTGGAAAAGTTTGCCAGGGGAGCCTCAGGAAGGGGTATTAAGGTGATCATCGCCGCTGCCGGGATGGCTGCACATCTGCCCGGTGTTATTGCCGCCATGACGCCTCTGCCCGTTATTGGTGTACCGGTAAAAGCCTCCCTCGAAGGCCTCGATTCAGTGCTTTCAATACTCCAGATGCCTCCCGGAATACCTGTTGCAACAGTCGGCATCGATGCGGCACAGAATGCAGGGATCCTTGCAGCACAGATAATCGGTACCGGCGATGAAAAGGTTATGAAGGAGGTTGTCAGATTTAAGGAGAGCCTTAAGAAAAAGATTGTTGATGCGAATAAAGAACTTCAGGAGGTTAAATTTCCTTATAAGACTAACTGACCCCAATCTCCCCAAGGGGGGCTAAAACTCACCACGTATTATAATTAGTAATGGTTCTAGGCTACCTTCAGGGGGCAGCCCCGCCATAGCGGGACGGGGGTTCCAAATTATTTGGCAAATTTGTTTTATTTTTGTATCTTAGTGTTTTATACTGAAACACTTGTTCTCGCTGCGCAAGATTATTGTTTCTTTATTTTGTATTTTCCTTTTTTTCAACCTCACCGGAGGCAATCCCTGTTTGAGATATCGCGGTGCAGGAGAAGCAGGAATGGGATCGGTTTGTATTTCCCGGCCCGGCTTCTGGAACTCATTCTCCAACCAGGCACTTCTGGCAGGCAACACATCTCTTTCAGCGGGTGTGAATTATGAGAACAGGTTCTGTCTGGCAGAGCTGGGCACAAGGAGCGCCGGAGTTGTAATACCGGCGGGAAAAGCTTCAGCAGGTATCGTATATTCACATTTCGGATACAATCATTTCAGAAGGTCTATGACCGGTGTAGCATGCGGGATGGCATTGGGCGAAAACATCTCGGCAGGAGTACAGGTCGATTATTTTCTTGAACGGACATCGGGAGAGTATGACAATCATCAGGCAGTGACATTTGAAGCCGGCATGGCTTTCAAACCTGCAGAAAATATCTTTATCGGCCTCCATCTTTTCAATCCGCTGCCAAACTCACTCCGGAATAAAAAAATGCCTTCAACAATACGTGCAGGGGCAGGGATCGAACTTACCGGAGCTCTCTTTGCAGGAGCAGAAACAGAGATGAGCTCAGGTGAAAAGCTGGTGATCAGGACAGGGTTTGAGTATGAAGCTTTCAGAAAGCTCTGGCTGCGTGGAGGCTTCTGCAGCGAAAATACATCCTTCACTTTCGGACTTGGCTACCTTCTGAAATCACTCAAGATCGATCTGAGCTTTGCAACTCACGAAAGACTGGGAATTACATCCAGTGCTTCTATAATCTTTAAAATCAAATGAAATCCATTAACCGCAAGTGGCCGGGGAAATGAAATCCATTAACCGCATGTAGCCGGGGAAATGAAATCCATTAACCGCATGTAGCCGGGGAAATGAAATCCATTAACCGCAAAGAGCGCAAAGGAAAAAACGCAAAGGTCGCAAAGAAGAAGGAGGTGTACGATGACTGAAAATGAATTATCAAATAAGATTATCGGAATTGCAATAGATGTTCATAAGTCTCTTGGACCAGGGTTGCTAGAAAGTGCTTATAAAGAGTGTCTTTATTATAAACTCCTTAAGGAAGGATTAAGTGTCGAAAAAGAAAAGTCAATGCCATTGGTTTACGAGGAAGTGAACCTGAATTGCGGATATAGAATTGATTTACTTGTCGAAAACAAAGTGGTAATTGAGATAAAAAGTGTGGAGGCATTAAATGATGTTCATGTTGCTCAAACTTTAACCTATATCAAACTGGGAGGGTATAAACTCGGATTGCTGATCAACTTCAATGTTTTTTTGCTAAAAGAAGGTATAAAAAGAATAGCCAACAATTTGTAAATGAAAAAACAGGAGTTATTCAATGAACTCTTTGTGTCCTTTGCGGCTTTACCTGCCGTAGCGTTTGCGAAGGCAGGCTTTGCGCCCTTCGCGGTTAAAGAGAAATCTGGTTTGATAATTCCATTTTTAGTTATATCTGCCCTTACTGCCATTCCGTTATCCTCCTATTCTCAAAATGAAAAAAACTTCGAACAATCAGTTTACATTGCCGAAGACCTTGCCCAGGATATAGAAAACGAGGCATTGATTGTTTATCTGGAGCAATTAAATGAGTTGACAGATAATCCTGTAAACATAAACTCTGCCGATGAGTCAGAGATCTCGCGCCTCTTCTTTCTTAATGATTTCCAGGTAAAAGCTCTTGCCGATCATGTGAAAAATACCGGAAAAATTGTTTCAGTTTATGAGATCGTTTCGGTTGCGGGATTTGACAGGCCCACTGTTGAGATGATAATCCCTTTCATCGATCTTTCTGTAAACGCAGGCTACACTCCTGACACTTTCCGTATTCACAATTCTTTTATTTCAAACTTTATTTTTAAACCCGGGGAATCTGACACTTCCGACATTGGCTCTTCATTTAAACATCTTTCGAAGTACAGGTTCGCTTCGGGGAGATTTGCCGGAGGATTTACAACAGAAAAAGATGCCGGTGAGAAGCTTTTTGATTTCTTCTCCGGGAACCTGAGCTTCTCAGGTAAAGGTGTACTG
>JAKLFN010000304.1 GCA_022711195.1 Bacteroidota bacterium | reverse complement strand
TGCCGGGCCGAGGCGTTTATCATTAAGGCATTCTTCCTGCTATCAATACTTGTAAGGTCTGTTGCAGGATCAGCAAGGATATCAGTCATTCCCAGTAAAATATTAAAAGGACTCGAAAGGTCATGTGCAATAATGGAAAATAACTTATCCTTTTCTGCATTCATAACTTCCAGCTTCTCACGGGCCATCATAATGTCATGGTTAAGTTTCTGATTCACCAGTATTATGAAGCCGAATGCAAGAATGAGCCCTGCAATAAGGGCATTAAAATATATCAGGAAATTCATTGGTGATGACGAAAACATCGTCGGCGACTCGACTCCGGCAATAAGCATCGCCAGACGAAAAGTCATAATTATGCCATTGATTGTAAGGATAACTGAAACGGCATTTGCCGTCATCGCCACCGAACGTTTCCTGTACCTGACCAGGGTTATTATGCTCAGCGTGGTTGTCGTCAGCAGGGCTGCATAAAGCAGGATAGTTCTTATATCGGCATCATCGATTACAATGTAGAAGAAGAGATGAAGGAAGTAATATATCCCGAAAAAGGTAATAATCCTTCTGAATAATATCTTCCTGGAAAAAAATGCGGTAATCCCGATGTACATCAGGATTGATCCTGCTACTATCACGGGATTCTGCAATATGATTGCCACAGGCAGCAAGCCCTGGACACCTCTCATAAGCATGACGAGAGAACTGACGGTTTCAGCGACACTCCAGGCCAGCCACCAGCCAGGACCTTTTACACTTTTGGCGGCAAGATACTGGTATGAAAATACCATTATCATTATCAGCCTGAAAATGCCGATTATCAGGATTATCGTTTTTATGTCTGCTTCCATGCACCTTTTCTGCGGTGGAAAGATCAGAAATAGAAAGTGAATATAAAAATAAATTTTGTAGGTATTTCCCCTACACGATCTTCAGAAACAGCCTTACAGTTCTCGCGCCGGGAAATCAGCATCTTGCACCTGTATTTAGAATACCCCCGCTGGAATGAAAATAATAAATCGCTTTTTAATGCTCCTGACATTTTCAGGAGTACTCTTTTCTCCGATAAAAATATCTGGTCAGGTTAAAATAACCGATGGAGCTGATATCTCAATGAATCCTAATTCTATTCTCGAACTGGAGAGCGCCGATAAGGGATTGCTCATTCCGCGGATAGGTCTTATTAGCAAAGATGATCCGTCACCGCTTACAGCGCCGGTGCCTGTAGGGATGCTTGTTTACAGCCTGTCAGGAGTCATGGCTGACGGATTCTATTACTGGACAGGCTCGGAATGGAAGATAATATCGACAACAGGAAACAGGGGTATGCTGACGACATTAACCAGAAGCACAAACGACACTCTTGATGCAATCTGCAGCGTTGTACTGGCAAGCAACGACATAACGCTTACATTACCGGAAGTCAATGCTTCAGATACTACACTTCAGATAACAATAAAGAATGGAGGAAGCCATACCGACCTGATCACTGTAAGAGGATACGGATCAGCGAAGATAGATGGTATGGATAATGTACGGATCAGACCAGGCCTGGGAGAGACATTTATTCCTTTCGGAAGCAGCTGGATAATCCAGAACAGGGATGCCGGTTCGAGTGAGATAATAGATATCGGGCCTGATGAGGCATTCAAGAACCTTTCCGATGTTATTGACTTCCTTGAAGAACATATGGAAGGGCCAGTGGTAATAAGGATATCGGGCGATGAAACACTTATCACTGAGACTATTGTATTAGACCTCCCATTTCCCCTGACTATACAGGGCATCTCTTTCGGAAGCGGTATAATCGGACCAGGCCCGGGTATGGCAGGAAAACCATTGTTCAGATGCTTGTCGGACAGCTATTTTAAAATGCTTCAGTTCGATGGATCAACTCTTACCGGTTATGGAAGCGCTAACGGGGAGGATGCAATCAGACTTTCAGGAACTGATACATATAATGAGATCAAGGACTGTACTTTTGAAGGATTCTACAACTCTGTTGTTGATTCGTCAAATGCAGAGCTGTGGCTGTTTGAATGTGATATAATTAATTCATCAGCAAATGGAATACTGATTCATTCTGACGAAACAGGTGTAAAGATCAGGATCTCTGAAACTGACTTCATTAATTGCTCAACCGGGATTAATTTATCAAAAGCTTCGGCTGCAGTTATCCAGGTTATTTCCGGTTTCTTTGAGAATAGTGCCGGCAATACAGCGATAATATACAATCCGGCTGAGTTCAGCTTCGTATCACTGTTCATAACAAACAACGCATGGAACCAGATCGGTACAGGTATTGCAGGTTTCGATTTTACAAGGACAGATGCCCGTGACTCAGATGCATTCATAGAAAACAATGTCGGATTCGAGAGCAACAAACCCCATTGTAAAATTAATGTCACCAACAACTCATCGTCAGTCACCTGTTCCACACCCGGAAACTGGTACAAAGCTGTATGGACAAATACATCACAGTATACCACAAACCTGAATGCAGGAAATAACAGGGTTACTTATCTTCCTTCTAACGGTCGTGATATGATGATCATAATTTCAGGCAATGTTCTTGTAAGCAGCAACAACAGGGTAGTCACCATCGGAATAGTGAAAAATGGGAACAGCGGGGTCAGGTATGGAGAGACAACACTGAGGGTGACAGTAGCAAATCAGCCTTTTCAGTTTTCGACAGTTATTCACCTCGAAGATGTCGAGAAAGATGACTACTTCGAAATGTTTTGCGCATCGTCTGGTTCCGGCGATGTGCTTACATTCCA
>JAKLFN010000303.1 GCA_022711195.1 Bacteroidota bacterium | reverse complement strand
TAGACTGACCCGTCTCTTATTGTATTTCTTGTACTGAATATCCTGGGGAAGTTCTCTTTCTTAATACAAATCCATGGAAAAGTTTTATCATCCTTCAGAAGTATATTGTAACGAGGCTGATACTTTTTTATTAGGTTGTTTTCAAGAAGTAATGCATCTGATTCATTATCCACAACAATGTGCTTAATGTCGACAGCTTTCCGTAGAAGAAGTTCTGTTTTGCCTGACTGGTTCCCGGAAAAATAGGAAGTGACTCTTTTCCTTAAGTTTTTTGCTTTTCCCACGTACAGAATTGTCCCTACAGAATCGATGAACTCGTAGATTCCCGGCTTTGAAGGTATAAGAGGCAGCAGGGATTTCAGCCTTTCAGGGCCATTCATGAGGTGTGGATTTATTGTTGTTCTATGGAAAACTTCATTTCAAAAACAAAGGAACCGGTTTGAAGGATCTTACATCAAACAGGCCCCTGTCACCTATTTTCAGTTCAGGTATTACCAATAAAGCCATGAATGCCAGCGTCATAAAAGGAGCTTTCATTGTACAGCCCATGTTCCTGACAATATTATTAAGCTTCTCATATTGTTCCGCTGTATTTTGGCATGTATCTGTAGACATTATTCCGCCGATACCCATCTGCAATGAAGAAACTTGTCCGTTCAGAGAAGCACTTAAGCCACCTTGCATGGCAATAACCTTGTTTGCTGCTGACAAAATATCAATATTATTGGATCCAACGCAAATGATATTATGACTGTCGTGTGCCACAGAACTTGCAAAAGCCCCGTTCTTTAGCTTAAAACCTTTTATGAAACCAATTTGCAGTGGCTTGTTTTGATACCTGTCTTTTACAATAATTTTCAGATAGTCATTCTCCGTATCAGACTCCATGAATTTACAATCTCCTGCCCCGGCAATTATTTCATGTGTCAGAAGTTCACCCTCAATTGCATCAATGACACGGAACTTATTTCCGCCTCTCCTGATGATAAGATCTTCCTCTTGAATACTATCACAATTAAAAACATTTACAGGCTCCTCAGGCGCAGGGCTGAAATTCACTTTATTATTACCGAAAACCTGTACACCGTCAATCCAGGTTTCCAGGACATTTAGTTTAAAAAGGTCGTCAACAATTATGAAATCGGCCGGATCCCCTTCTCTCAGCACTCCGGTACCCAGACCATAATGTAAAATCGGATTTAAAGTTGCAGTTCTTAATACATCGAATAAATCATATCCCTCACATATTAATTTGCGAACCAATCTGTTTATATGCCCTTTTATTAACATTTCAGGATGAAGATCATCGCTGCACAGCATTACCATATCAGGATCTGTTTCTATCAAATACTTTAGGCTATCCAGATTTCTGGCAGCACTTCCTTCCCTTATCAGTACTTTCATTCCGCCGGCAATCTTTTCAGAAGCCTCTTCCAGAGTACTGCACTCATGATCTGTTGAAATTCCTGCCTGTATATATTTAGTAAGATCTTTACCTGATAAACCAGGAGCATGACCATCAACTTTTTTTCCTGCTGCTTTTGCTGAATTTAATTTTTTAATAACATCAGGATCATCATAAATTACACCCGGAAAATTCATCATTTCAGATAAATAAAGGAAATCATCTGATTTTATCATTCTATCAACATCTTCTGAACCAATAGTCGCTCCGGAGGTTTCAAAAGCAGTTGCCGGTACACATGACGGAACACCAAAATAGAACTTTAAAGGAACCCTTTTCCCGCTTTTTATCATGAATTCTATTCCTTCTTTTCCGCAAACATTTGCTATTTCATGAGGATCAGAAACAGTAGCAACTGTTCCATGTCTTACTGCTTCTGCTGCAAATGCAGAAGGTGTAACCATAGAACTTTCTATATGAATATGCGAATCGATGAAGCCGGGTAATATATAATTCATACACTCATCCTGAGTTTCTCTTACTTCCTTTATAATACCATCTTGAATTTTCAGAATAGAATTAAAAATTCGTCGATTCACTACATCGATGTACTTTCCTGAAATTATCATTTTTTATTTTTTAATTAATTGTTCCACGTGGAACAATTTATCTTCCCAGATACATTAATAAAATATTGACATCGGATGGAGAAACTCCGCTAATTCTTCCTGCCTGACCAATATTCTTTGGACGGATCTTATTCAACTTCTGTCTTCCTTCTGTTGAAATTGATGTTAATTCAGAATAATTAATATCGTCCGGTATTTTTAAGGACTCAAGTCTTTTTATCTTATCAGCAATTCCTTTTTCTCTTACTATATATCCTTCATACTTTATTTTTATCTCAGCAGATTCCATAATTTCTCCATATCTGCTATCTGACTTTATCTCTTTAATTTCTGAATCATTGATGACCTCCAGGAATTCCTTTAACTGAACCTGTGGTCTGGCTGCAATGTTTATTGCTTTTTGTTTTTGATTAATTCCGTTCGTGTCTACTCTTTCAAGATACTTATTAACATCATCTGGCTCTAAACTTGCATTCTTTAAAAATTCTAGGAGCTTATTAACATTTCTTTCCTTTTTAATATATCTTTCTAATTGTTCCTTGCTGACAGTCCCAAGTTTAAAACCTTTCTCAGTCAATCTTTCATCAGCATTATCCTGACGCAATAAAATTCTGTACTCAGCTCTGGAAGTAAACATCCTGTATGGTTCATCCGTTCCCTTGGTGACAAGATCATCAATCATGACGCCTATGTAGGCCTCTTGTCGGCTTAAGACCATCGGCTCACGCCCAAGCACTGCAAGTGCGGCATTTG
>JAKLFN010000302.1 GCA_022711195.1 Bacteroidota bacterium | reverse complement strand
ATGATTTGATTCGTACATCATCCTGTAAATTCCGCTTCCCTTTGTAAAATGCGAAACCTCGGTGTAGGTATGATCGAGGAATTCCGGGTAAATACCTGGTTTTCCATAGTTGAAGAACTCAAAAAGAGCGCCATACTGGAATCCCAGATCCGAGTCGAAGGTGACTGCCGGCAGGGCGCCACCGAATTTCCAGCCTTCTTTGGGTTTCTTTACCTTTTTGGAATCATCCTGGCCGAACATTGGTGACACAAGCATCAGGATCAGAAATACAGATAACGCTTTTTTCATATATCAGGGTTTTGGTTAACCCGACTAAGATAAAGAAAAATGGAAATCATGACCTCTTTTTTCAATATTTGTTACCTTAGACCGATATTTTTTACTATTAAATACCTATATGGATCTGCTGATCGTAAATATCAGACAATTAATACAAACGGAGGATAAGCCAGTATTAAAGGTGTCAGGAAAGGATATGTCGCTGCTTGGAACTCTCTCTGATGCATTTCTCCTTATTGAAGACGGAACGATTTCGGATTTCGGTACAATGAGTGAGCTCGGTAGAAAGGAATGGATTGGCAGAACGGACCTCGACAGAATTGATGCAACAGGCAGGCTTGTGTTCCCGTCATTCTGCGATTCACATACCCATCTGGTTTACTCCGGAAGCCGCGAAATGGAGTTTACCGATAAAATCAGGGGCCTCTCATATGAAGAGATAGCCCGGAGAGGAGGGGGGATACTAAATTCTGCCAGGCGGCTTCATGATACATCTGAAGATGAATTGTTCGGGCAGTCTGCCGCCAGGGTCAGTGAGATAATCAGGCAGGGCACCGGCGCTGTAGAGATCAAAAGCGGCTACGGACTGAACCTCAGTGATGAACTCAAGATGCTGCGGGTCATAAAACGGATAAAGGAGAATTTCCCCATCATGGTAAAGTCCACTTTCCTGGGAGCACATGCGGTGCCGGAAGAGTATAAGGACAAACAGGAAAGGTATGTCGACCTGATCCTTAATGAGATGATCCCGGTTGTTGCATCTGAGGAGCTAGCCGATTATATCGACGTATTCTGCGACAAGGGCTTTTTCAGCGTTTATGATACCGAAAGGATACTCATGGCAGGCATGAAGTACGGTCTCAGGGCAAAGATCCATGCAAATGAACTTGACTTTTCCGGAGGTGTCCAGGCAGGTGTAAAATATGGTGCACTGTCGGTTGATCACCTGGAACGTTCAGGCGATGAAGAAATTAATGCGTTAAATGGTTCTGATACAATGCCGGCACTGCTCCCGGGTTCTGCTTTCTTCCTCGGTCTTCCTGATCCACCGGTAAGAAAAATGATAAACGCAGGGCTGCCGGTTGCAATGGCTTCAGATTATAATCCTGGTTCATCGCCATCAGGAAATATGAAAATGGTGATGTCGCTGGCTTGCATAAGGTGGAAGATGCTTCCGGAAGAAGCGATTAATGCAGTTACTATTAACGGTGCCTGTGCGATGGGTATCTCTGATACTCATGGTTCGATAGCACGCGGTAAAGTGGCTAATGTGTTTATCACCAGGGAGATACCGTCGTACGAATTTCTTCCTTATGCATTTGGAAGCGATTTAATTGAAACAGTGATACTTAAAGGTAAGATACACCCCCCAGCCCCCCTGAAGGGGGGAAATAAACCCGGTCACTAACTTTAATTTGTTCCTGGTTTTGTCCCCCCTTAAGGGGGGCAGGGGGGTGTTTCACAGAGAGAAGAAAAGAAGAGTTATGGAAAAGCGAATAATAGAGTGTGTCCCGAATTTCAGCGAGGGAAGAGACATGTCGGTAATTAAGCAGATTACCGATGTTATTGAGAGTGTTGAGGGTGTAAAGCTGCTGGATGTTGACCCCGGAAAAGACACAAACCGGACTGTTGTCACTTTTGTGGGGGAGCCTGAACCTGTAACAGAAGCTGCTTTCCTGGCAGTCAAAAAAGCGGCTGAAATAATTGATATGTCAAAGCATCATGGCGCTCATCCGCGTATGGGAGCCACCGACGTATGTCCTTTTATACCGGTATCAGGGATCACAATGGAAGAGACTGCAGAGTATGCACGCCGTACTGCAAAACGTATCGGGGAGGAGCTGAAGATACCTGTCTACTGTTACGAGAATGCAGCGTTTGAGGAGAAACGGAGAAACCTTGCCAGCTGCAGGGCAGGAGAATATGAAGGGCTCGAGAAGAAGCTTTCCGATCCAGCCTGGAAACCCGATTTCGGCCCCTCGGTTATGAACTTCAGAGCAGGAGCCACAGCTGTGGGGGCAAGGGATTTTCTTGTTGCATTCAATGTAAACCTGAATACAACTTCTGTGCGCAGAGCTAATGCAATTGCTTTTGATGTCAGGGAGAAGGGCAGAAAAACAATGAATGACAGGGGAGAGGAAATAAGTGTGCCAGGTACACTTAAAAGCGTAAAAGCTATTGGCTGGTATATTGAAGAGTACGGAATTGCCCAGATATCGATGAACCTGACAAATATATCGGTAACACCGGTCCATATTGCCTTTGATGAGGTGTGCCGCAAAGCTGAGGCACGGGGTATAAGGGTCACCGGATCGGAGCTGGTAGGCCTGATACCTCTGCGTGCCATGCTCGATGCAGGCAGGTATTTCCTTGTAAAACAACAGAGATCGACAGGTGTCCCTGACAGGGAACTGATAAAAATAGCCGTCAGATCGATGGGGCTGGATGAGATCCATGCATTTAACCCGGAAGAAAAAATAATAGAGTTTGTTATGGCAGAAAAAGGAAA
>JAKLFN010000301.1 GCA_022711195.1 Bacteroidota bacterium | reverse complement strand
ATCTCCTACTGTAGGGTGTAAAGACAGTATAGGGCTTATTGTCAGGCTTCAGGATATCGTTCTCCTCAAAGATCACCTGATCCCGGAACCTTTCGATACGAATACCTTTTCCTCTCAGGAGCTCTTCAACGGAATTATCGCGCCCGATAGCGTATGGCTCATAATCCTTGTTTATGTAGAGAGCGGCTATTTCATATTCCTTCAGCAGATCATGCCAGACGCTGGCCGGATCCCCTTTCCTCACCAGCAGGGCGCTTCCCCGGGTGTTGAGCCCCTTGTTTATCTTACTGAGCAATTCGTGAATAAAAGTGACTCTCGGATCATCACTTTTCAGTTCCCCGAGGATATTTTCATCAAAGATAAAAAGAGGAAGAACCGGATTCCCTGATTTCAAAGCCGCCAGCAGGCCCTTATTATCATTGAGCCTGAGATCCCTTCTGAACCAGAAGACGCTGACCTTCATTTTTCACTCCTTATATTTCAGGATCCTGTCGACTGCCAGCCTTGAGCTGATCATTACCATCGGCAACCCTGTGCCGGGGATCGTTGAGGCTCCGGCATAGAATACATTCTTAAAATGCTCATCGTAGTTTTTGGGTCTGAAGCCTCCTATCTGCATCATCTTATGGGATAATCCAAGTCCGCTTCCGCGATGAAGGTTGTACTGGCTCTTCCAGTCTTCAGGCGTAAAAATTGTCCGTGAAACAATATGAGACCTGATATCGGTCTTTGTCCTTTTTGAGAAATCATCGATTATCCTGTCGACGATCTCATCGCGGTCATCCCAGTTGCTTTTATACCTGAGATCAGGGACAGGACACACAAAGAAGAGACTCTCCTTTCCGGGAGGCGCACATTCCGGATTTGACTGCGAAAGGACATTCACATAATAGTATGGTGTCTGATCAATATTGGCGCTGGTATAAACTTTTCCTGCATATTCCCTGTAGTCTGTTCCCAGGTAATAGTTATGATGACTAATGCCAGGCAGTTTACAGTCAATCCCCAGGTAGATCGTGAGTGATCCCATTGTCCACTCCATTTTATCGAGCTTCTCAACAGAGAATTCTTTCCTGTTAAAGACACTTCCCCTGAACACCGCAGCATCGGCATTAATTAAAAAGATATCGGCAGACCATTTCTTACCGGTCTTATCTACAAGGTATTTGAGCTGTTTACCTTCAGCGATAAAATCTGTTATTTCAGTATTGTATGTAATTTTAACATTTTCCTTTTTAAGCTCTTCAGCGATACCCTCTACAATCTTGTACATACCTCCCTCGACGTTGAAATAGCCGTCGTGTTTGAATTCGGTATAGGAAAGAAGTGTATATGTGGCAGGTGTATCAAAGGGAGTTCTTCCGAGGAAGAATGCCACGAGTGATAATATCTCCTTTGCTTCCTTGGAGGTGAAATACCTGGAAACCTGGTCCCAGAAGCTTCTGAAAAGAGTTCCTATATGTGCAGGACCTACCCGCGGCAGTGTAAGGAAATAGTGCAGGAGGGAGTCATAATTGTTTTTTATGACAACATTGGTATCGTGATAGAGGCTCCCGCTTTTCTTGAGGTACCTGTTCATACGTTCCTCAAAATCAGGTTCAATATCGCGGAATTCAGCAGCCAGTTTTGCAAGATCCTTATATAGCCTGAAAACCCTGTCGCTGTTTTTAAAACTGACTGTATAAAGCGGATCAAGGGAATAATACCTGAAAGGGAGCGAGATGTTGCACTCTTTTGCAAAATCGGTGAATTCGTACGACATGCTGAAGAAGCTGGGTCCGGTGTCGAAAGTGAAGCCATCTTTTTTCAACTGGTTCAGCCTTCCGCCCGGTTGGGAGTTCTTTTCAAGTATCTCCACTTTATAACCTTTTTTAGCCAGTCTCAGGGCTGTTGCCATACCTGCTAACCCGGCTCCTGTGATGATTACCGTTTTTGCCATTATGATTCTTTCATTTTCATTAGTAACTGTGGATATAATTCGTCCCTGACGTAGGTGAAGCCCGGCTCAAGCTTCAGTATATATTCATACGTGGCTTTTGATGACTCATAGTCGCCAAGGTAAGAGTATGACTGGCCGACTAAAATCAGTACAGCAAGATAGTTCCAGTCTTCCGGATTCTCTTCTCTCTTCTTTTCAAGGAGCTCTTTTGCTTTAAGGAAATAATCGAGTCCTTCCTTTTTGGACCCTCCGAATGTTTTAGGCATGTAAAACTGAATATTCCCGAACTGGATATATCCGAAGAAATCTTCACTGTCGAGCTCGAGCGCTTTGCGGGCAAAATCCACGCTCCTGAATCCGTTATATGAAACAGTCAGTGGATTAAGACCGATCCTGAAACCACAGAAAGCTGCATTATAGCTGTTTACAGTAGCTAACCTGAACTTCTGCTTTTCAAGAAAATCGATATTCTTCTGAGCCTTGTCGAGATATGTTTTTGCTTCACTCTTCTTTTCATATCCGAGGCAATACCCGATATAACCATACTGATAGTTTACAAGCTCAAGAATAAGCTCATTTGATTTTGAAGGCACCTTGTCCATCCTGTCGATGACACTCTTCCAGAGCTCCATTTTGTTATTTACATAGGCATAATAGACCTCTGTCCGGTAGCTTGCAAACAAACCGTTGACCGTAACTATCATGATAGTGAAAAGAAGTATTATTCTATTCTTCGGCCTTTCCATTGGAATCTTTGATAACGTTTGTTAATGAATGCCCTGTAAATGAACAAGCCCATCGTCGCCTGAAGGGGAACAATAAAAAGCAGGTTCAGGATAATATTCTGCCGGCTTGAGATTGAAAT
>JAKLFN010000300.1 GCA_022711195.1 Bacteroidota bacterium | reverse complement strand
AAGGACCTGACTACCCGTTTCGAAATAATTGCCGAACTCTATAAGGTGGAGAAGGAGCTGATGGAGAGGGTCCAAAGTGCCGGAACAACAGGAAGAACAGTGACCCTAAAAGTGAAATTCTCCGATTTCAGGCAGGTTACGAGAAGCAAAACATTGCAGAAATATATCCGCGATTTTGATACTCTGCATAAGGAGGTTTCTGAAATCCGCAGGGCAATGAAACTTGAGGGGACAAAGATCAGGCTGCTGGGAGTAACCATTTCAAACCTGGAATCGGATAATGACGAGGACAGGCAACTTCATCTTTTTGACTGAAAGTAGTCGTGAAGTTCCATATAACTCTTTCTGTATTTTTCAATCAGTTTAGGATATTGGCTGAAACTTGTCTCAAAGTTTCTAAACCGCCTGGCAGCATTTTCAAGTATCAGAGGACCGATATCTTCAGGTTTTATACCCCTGGCCAGATATATTTCCTGATATCTCTCTATCCCTGTTTCTCCGAAAGCATCAAGATCATCGGCAACTGAAAGCATGAGGAATAACTTATCATGCGAAGGAGACCCGTTATAATCCTTCTTGTCATGATTTTCTATTGTTTGCAGCAGATCAGCGAAATCTGCAGGATCCATTTCATTCTCAGAGAGGAATTCTTCACACAGCTTCCTGCTGTGAATGCCATGCTTTTCACCTGCATCTACAGTCATGCCAAGGTCGTGAAGATAGCATGCGATAAGAAGCTTGTCTGTGAACGATTGATCAATGACTGATTCTGAGAAAGCGAGGAGCTCCTTTGCATATTTCCATACCCTCTGATGATGCGAGATGTCATGCGACCATAGCCGTGTTGACTGCCAATGAAGGATAAAGAACTCTTCAAGCTGCTGTTGCAAACTCTTCTCTGCCGATTTGATCAGGTTATCTGGTAACATTACAACAAATATTTACTTTTCCCTTAGTGTACCTTTGTGCTGTCTTTGTGTCCCTTTGTGGTAAAGAATAATTTTACCACGAAGGTACACAAAGGGTTACACAATGGATCACGAAGGAATTTTTAACAAAAAAAGCAAAAGACCTTGCTTTTGCTTTTGAACAGGTCGGGGGATATTCAGTATTATTTCGTTATCATATCCTGGGCCAGATCGAGGATAGTCGTGTCATCGAAAGTGACTATCCCGCCTCCCGGACCCTGCTCAAAGTGTACGCCAACAGTTTGTCCGATCTCAAAATTTCTCCCTCCGAAGTAGTTTCTTACAGTTTCCTCATTGAGGTCGAGCTTCTCTGCAATTTTCTTCATACTACCGGAGGGCAGTTGATCTTTTATCTTCCGGAGCTCGTTAAAAGTGATTGTCTTGCTCATGGCATTAAAGATTTTATATGTTTTAGATGATATCAGCATTTCTCCAAAGATAATCATTTATTTAATAGAAAACCACCCAACCCCCCTGAAGGGGGGCTGGATTGTTGATATTTTCTAAATCCTGATATTCTTTTCATTAAAAGAGTTTTATCCCCCCTTTAGGGGGGGTAGGGGGGTGTCTATTTTCCTGATTATATACACATCATAATCCCCCAGGTATTCGAATCCTGCCTTTTTGTAGAGACTGATCGCCTTCAGGTTTTTCCTGTGCACTTCAATCTTGACCTGATATCCCTTCTTCCTTACAAATCTGAGTGATTCCTCAAGCAACGGCTTTGACAACCCAATTCCCTGATATTCCGGCAGAATGCCAAAATGATGAAGATGTATCCTTCTGCCGTCAAATGTCATCCACGAAGTACCGGTGACCTTCCCGCTGGCCTTTTCTTCCATGACGAGCAGGGAGCCACCCATTATTATGCTCTCCTCTATTATCTTTTCATTGTCACCTCTTTCCGGCCGACCCAGGTCAGTGGCTATCCATAGGTCCATAATTTCCTTGAAATCACCCTTCCGGTAGTTCCTGATATTGAAATCGTATGTAAAAGTCTTATTCTTCATTACATCTCTTTTAAGTCCCCATCTATTTAATAGCCCCCCAACCCCCCTGAAGGGGGGCTTTAACCCCGTTTCCCATATTCAATTGGGGACTTTCACCCCCCTTCAGGGGGGCAGGGGGGCAGTTAATCCCTTCAGGGAGGCAGGAGGGCGGTTGATACTTTTTGGGGTTATAACTTTTTCATCAATTCCAGGAACAATTTAATTGCCTTCCTCTTATCCTCATTAAGGTCGAAATTCATATTCCTGGTCAGATAGATACGGAGGTCTTCTCCCTTTATTACTCCTGAATTTCCATATTTTTCAACTACATCAGGAATATTTCTGATGCCAAAGCTTAGCGCATCATTGAATTCGGCAATAAAATCCTTCTCTAGTTTCTTATTTGCTGTCCAGCATGCAAATGCAAATGGCAACCCGGTAAATCTGAACCATTCTTCAGCCAGGTCGACTTTTTGAGAGAAGCAGCTTTCATACTCAAAGCACTGGTCGCCAATAAGAACGATAGCATCACTTCCTTTTATGTTGCAGAAGTCAAAAACTTCAGAGGTCTGCTTCCAGACGAAATCCCTCTTCCAGAAATTTCTGGCAAGTATCCTTGCCAGGTTGACCGAAGACCGGGACCTGTAATCGAGATATACTGTTTTTATCTCTTCAAACTGACAATTGCACAGAAGCATCACTGTCCGTACTTTCCCATAGGCGCCCAGGCAATAGTCGGTTATGATATGATACTCTTTAAGAAGGGGGAGCGCTGCCACCGGGATCAGTCCTATATCAGCCTCGTCATCGATGAGCTTGCGGGCGCAATCCGCCGGATGATCAGTTGTCAGAATGAC
>JAKLFN010000030.1 GCA_022711195.1 Bacteroidota bacterium | reverse complement strand
CCGCTAATATTATTTTCCGCAAGGAGATAATGTCATCAGACGACCCGGACGGAATGCGCAAACAGAAAATTGAAGAATACAAACAAAAGTTTGCAAATCCTTATGTGGCGGCTTCAAGAGGTTATGTCGATGCTGTCATCGAACCATCAGAGACCAGGAAATTCCTGCTTCACTCACTTGCCGTTTCCGAAAATAAATCGATCCAGATGCCTGAAAAGAAACATGGCCTGCCTCCGTTTTGATTAAGATACTTAGCCATAATGGATTATTACGAAGGGCATAAATCAACAATACCTGAAAATTGTTCTGTATGAGAAACAAAGAAAAACTGGGTACTCTGAATATCGATACCACCCTCTATACAACCAGGCTTAGCAGGAAATATGAAAACAGGATTTCTTATAAAGCCGGAAATCCAAAAGAAATTGTGAGCTTCATTCCTGGAACAGTCCTCGATATCCTCGTTAAGCCCGGGCAGAAAGTGTCTGCCGGCGAGAAGCTGATGATCCTCGATGCAATGAAAATGCAGAACCTGCTGAAGTGCACCATCGACGGAAAAATAAAAACCATTCCTGTGAAGAAAGGCGATAAAGTTTCAAAAGGTACCGTGCTGATAATCCTGGAATGAGAACGGGGAAAGTGTACACTCTTTTAAAGTAACCCTTCCCAGATCACATATTTTTTGATTTTGCTTTCAATGTCCGGTTTGCGTTCAAATATGCCATATACTGTAGAACCGCTGCCTGACATTGATGAGTAAAGAGCACCCGACAGGTAAAGGGATTTTTTTATTTCTCCTATAACCGGGTAAACCTTAAATGCATAATCCTCGAAATCATTCTTTACTTTCTTTTTCCATTCCCCGATATCATGGCTGAGAAGTTCACTGAGCTCCTTCTTCTGATGTTCCGGAGTGCTGTTTAAATATGCGTCCCTGGTACTGATATGAATACCCGGGTTGATCAGTACCAGATGATAACCTTTCAGAATAGGCTCTGAAGGTGTAAGTTCTTCGCCGCGTCCCTTTGCTATCGATGGTACCGGTTTAAGAAAGAAGGGACAATCACTACCGATCGACAGCGCCAGTTCTTTCATTTCCCGATCATTCATTCCGAGGTTAAAACACCTGTCAGCCGACCTTATCATGCAGGCAGCATCGGCTGATCCGCCTCCCAGCCCGGCACCTGAAGGGATAGCCTTATGAAGGTGAATTTTCAGAAAAGGAAGAGGGTATCTCTCACGAAGCTTTTTTAAAGCCTTTATTATAAGGTTCCGGTCGGGCCGTGTATTTATATCTATGCCTGTAACCGTCAGCTCATCTTCATCATGGTTAGCCGGGGGAACAACAAACTCAAGTGCATCACAAAGCCCTACAGGATAGAAAAAAGTCTCTATATCATGATACCCGTCTGCCCTGCGACTCAGTACCCTTAATCCTATATTTATCTTTGCTCCCGGGAATGAGATCATCTTACTCTCTTTGGTGTAAAAATACATTTACGATTTGGATTTGCAGTTACCGGAATGGCTATTAGCTTTTCAACAAGTTTTAAACAAAATCTGTTTGTAAGAAACACTCTTAATAATAATACAGACATACTCTAATTTATACCTTTGATTCTTCCGGAAAAATTTATTTACGGATCATTTAAGTATCATTAAATCAACAATATAGAATAGATGGCGAAACAAACCAGACCTGTCAGGGCAATTATGTCTGCGATGCCTGATTTGGGCAAAGTACCACCACAGGCCATTGATATGGAGGAGGCGGTACTTGGTGCAATTATGCTTGAAAAAGAGGCAGTGATAACAGTACTCGATATCCTGAAACCCGAATGTTTTTACAAGGATGCACATCAAAAGATATATAAGGCGATAGCCGATCTTAACCTGAGGGAGTTCCCTGTCGATCTGTATACAGTAACCGAAGAACTGCGTTCACATGGCGAACTGGAAATAGTAGGAGGCCCCGTTTATCTTACCCAGCTTACGGCAAAAGTGGTCAGCGCTGCAAACGTCGACTATCATGCAAGGATAGTAGCCCAGAAATATATCCAGCGGGAGCTTATCAGGGTATCGAGTGAAATACAGACAAGGTCGTACGACGACACTTACGATGTAACTGAACTGCTTGATTTCTCTGAAAATGAACTCTTCCAGATCGCTGAAGGAAATATTAAAAGAGAAGTTGCCCCGATAAATCTTGTGATCAAGGAAGCCATCAGGGAAATAGAAGAAGCAGGCAAGCGCGAAGATGCACTGGTAGGAACACCTTCGGGATTTACCAGGCTCGACAGGCTTACCTCGGGATGGCAGAAATCAGAACTTATCATTATTGCAGGAAGGCCTTCGATGGGAAAAACAGCATTTGCCCTTTCGATGGCCAGGAATATGGCTGTCGACCACAATAAGCATGTAGCGATATTTTCATGCGAGATGTCGTCGGTACAGCTTGTCAACAGGCTAATTGTTGCAGAGACAGATATTCCCGGCGATAAGATCAGGAACGGCCGTCTGTCGGAAGAAGAGTGGAAGCAGCTCGATGTAAGGATCAGGAAACTGGTACAGGCTCCCATATATATCGATGATACACCTGCCATCTCCATCTTCGAGCTGAGGGCAAAATGCCGCCGCCTGATGGCCCAGCACAAGCTCGATATCGTCCTTGTCGACTACCTCCAGCTTATGTCGGGACCAGAGAATACAGGAAGCCGGGAGCAGGAAGTCAGTAATATATCACGGTCGCTGAAGAGCATTGCAAAAGAACTAAATGTGCCGATACTGGCCTTGTCGCAGCTTAACAGGTCAGTTGAGATGAGAGGCGGCACAAAGAGACCGCTCCTTTCCGACCTGCGCGAATCAGGTGCCATCGAACAGGATGCCGATATGGTGGTATTCATACACAGGCAGGAAAAGTTCGGTCTTATGACCTTTGAAGATGGTTCTTCCACAAAGGGAATTGCAGAAATAATTGTTGCGAAAAACCGAAACGGTCCTGTCGACGACATACGCCTGCGATTCCGTGAGGAAAAGGCACAGTTTGTCGACCTTGATGAATTTGACCTCGAGAGTATGACTGAATCAGGCCAGGCGCCAAGCATCACGCTCGGATCGAAAATGAATCACGATAAGCTCAGAGAGAGCCGCGGAGCATTTGAAAATGAGAGAGACTCTTTCGACGAACCTCCGTTCGCATAATGATCAGTTCAGACTTATGACCAGCCTCGCGCCGATACTCTTAAATTTCAGATCTTCAAAACCGGCGTAAACACCGAGCTCTCCCACGAAAAAAAGTTCGCTCAGGCCATAGCCGAACTCAGTATAATTCTCATGAAATCTCGAACCGAGATATGAGATGCTGATGTTTTCCCTCGAAAGTGTCTTCGTCAGCCCGGGCAGGTATTTGAGAAGCAGGTAAGGGGTGGTATACTTAACATGTACCTCGCCATAGAACTCCGGGGTGCTCAGGGAATAATAGGCAGGCAGTCTGAAAGCATCAATGTAATTGTCGATCAGTATGGGAAGCGGCTGTGTATTGAAATGTGAAAAATCATGGTAAGGCACATTTCTGTTATCGAGAAATCCTCCCGTTCTTATCCGCCACCAGAATGAAGAAAGAGCACCCACTTCATGGCGCTTTGATATATCTGCCCTGATCATGTCGTAATGCCTGTACCTGTCGCTCTCTCCACGGAATTCATTTATTCCGTGTTCCCATGTAAGCCTGAATGTAGGCCAGTCCGACCCAAGATAGATCTTTGAACCGTTCCGCATCCTGTATTTCATTCTGGGTGTGTATGATGCAGTTGCCGAAAAGTCAAAGTGGCGCTGGTCGCGCAAGCCATGAGCCGCATCAGCTGTACTGTCGAGATATATAGAGACCGGGATATTCGGTGTATATTCCCTGTTGGTCTTAATTATGGAAAATGAAGTTGTATTTTGCAATACTCTCCTGTTATCGTATGCTGCTGTAAGTGTCAGATTCATGCCATTTATCAGGTCTGTACTGAATCCTGCACTGAAAAATTCAGAGCCGTAAAGCTTCAGGAAATTCTTTTCGAAGAATAGCGATCCTACTGAATTCAGGAACATATTTACAGATCCTCCGGTTGCCAGGTCCCGGGTAGTCATACCCATATTGAAAAACAGAGACTGCTGCATCTTCCTGTTAAAGTTGTATGTCGAGTTAACTCTCCAGTTCAGCGACTCGCGGCTGAATGCCCATCGCAGGTCAGGAGCGATGTTAAGCGTCCGGCCTTCTTTCCACGATTTCGTTAACCTGAAATCTATTCCATAATTAAAACCATCGACAGTATTGAAACTTAGATTATTCAGGTTAAGCAGTCCTCCCCAGTGAAATCTTGTACCGGTCGTGTCGGACCATGTGTGGCCAAATGTAATATTGTCGACCCCCTGGCTGAATTTGCTCTTCGGCTTTTTCTGTACCCCGGGAACCGTGTCTCTCTTTATGGTCGATTTCTGCAGTGTGGTCACCGTCTTTATGCTGTCGCGGATAACAATGCTCCTGGCTTCAACATCCGACAGAGGAATAGGCCTTACTTCTGCCCAGTATGCACTGTCTTTTTTCCCCGCATCCTTTTCTACTGTATGAGATACATTACTCGTAACCTCGAGATTATTTCTCACACTGTCGGGTTGAGTTTTTTTTGTCTCCTGGTCCATCAGCTTGGCAAGCTTTAACATATCCCTGTTGTTCAGGTCGTCTTTCTTCAGCAACTCTTCTATTTTCTGCTGGCTTTTTGAAACTTCCTCAACAGGTTCTGTTTCTGCAGCCCGGCCATAAAAATCTGTAGTTAGCGTTTCGGGCTTTCTGATCGATGTATTAGGCCTTACCTCCAGGTATTTAATAGATCCTGTGTAACCTACATCAGCACGTATCCCTAATATGCCAAAATTGAGAATAAAATTATGGCTTACAGGCATCCAGATATCTTCTCTGACAGGTATATAGATCTGCTTAACATTTATTTTCCCTGCCATATTATCATTGTTCAGGTCAAGGCTGTGAATACACCAAAGGTCCTCAATGATATAAATTATTCCGTCAAAGACCTGCTGGCTCTTCATCTTTGGAATCACTCTGATCTTGTTGACAGTATGGCTGCCTTGTACCGTAGCTCCAAGGTACTGGAACCTGTAGTATGAGAATGCCTGCGGCGACAGCGGCGAAACAGCCATACCCACGACCAGGGGCTTATAGAAGCTGGTATTTATATAACCCATAGGATCGTCTGCATCATCCTCGTCAGGGAAGGTGCTGTTTATTGAGATCACCTTCTGGTTATAACGGTCGGGAGCAGTGAACTCAACTTCGTTATATGATTCCATGAAAAAAACATCCCCTTCCTTTATAATTAAAGGAGTAATCCCTTCTTTTTCATCTTCCTTTGCTGCTTTCTTCATTAATCTGTCAACCAGGCCGGGTATATTGTTGACCAGTAAATTGCCTTTCAGGTAAACCTCTGCTTTATAATAACTTATGTTGTTCTGATAATATGGCGCCATGCCAATTGCTTTTCTCATGATCCTGTATGCAGGATCTTCTCCCGTTGCCGAAATCCTTACTTCAGGGATCATATAATACTGTACCGGAAGGACGGCATCAATAATCAGTGCCTGCCCCGAAACTTCTATGTTGCGGATTACCTGTCCGTATCCCATGCTCTGAAATGTGATCTGGTATCTGCCCGGTGCAAGCCTCAGCTCATACTCACCCTTTACATTGGCTGTGGTTCCCTGCCTTACCTCGCTGATATATATTGTTGCATAAGGAACCGGAGCGCCTGACTGGTTTGTAACTTTACCTTTGACACCCTGTGCTGACAATGGATCACATAATACAGTAACGAATAAGAAAAGAAGTGCAGAGCATGCCGCCATCTTTATTCTATCTACCCGTTTTTGTATATAAGAAATGCGCGAGTTCATCAGTCTTTTTTCCCGGCAACCACAATTACAATTTCGCCCCGGGGAGTTGTTTTTTTATAATGATCTGCCAGTTCAGCAAGTGTGCCTCTTCTATTCTCCTCGAACACTTTACTCAGCTCTCTTGAAACGGAAGCCTCTCTGTCGGTTCCGAGGTGTTGTGATAGTTCTTCAAGGGTTTTTACAAGCCTGAAAGGCGATTCATAGAATATTATTGTCCTGGTCTCTGCTTCCAGGGAGGTAAATCTCCTGTTTCTTCCTTTTTTCTGAGGAAGAAAACCTTCGAAGCAGAATCTCTCCGATGGCAAACCAGAATTAACGAGCGCCGGTATCAGAGCAGTAGGGCCGGGCAGAGTTTCGACAGGTATTCCCTTTTGAATACTTGTCCTTACGATCAGGAAACCCGGATCAGAGATCCCCGGGGTGCCGGCATCTGTTACCAGTGCTACTTTATCACCCGAAAGGATCCTCTCACAGACCGCCTCCACGGTTTTGTGTTCATTATACATGTGATGCGATTGCAGCGGGGTACTGATGTTGTAATGGTGCAGCAGCTTTCCTGTCTGTCTTGTATCCTCTGCCAGTATCAGGTCAACGCTCTGCAGCACTTCAACAGCCCTGTAGGTGATATCGCCCAGGTTGCCTATCGGAGTGGGAACAAGAAAGAGCTTACTCATCGGCAGGGAATTTGCGTTTCAGAAGATCAATGAGCTGCCTGCCTGCTTCACTGTCGGTATTTGAGCCTGCCATATTTGCAAAGAGAGCTTTTGCATCTGAAAGGTTTAATGCTTCATCAATTTTTGTGATCGCCTGGTTATATGAATTTGAATCACCGTTGAAAAGCTCCCTGATAAAGAGGAATCTGTCATTGATGCCTATAGCCTCTTTAAGATTTGTAAGAGGCTTTGATTTCAGAAAATCAGAGATATTATCATCTTCTCTCATGCTACCGAGCTTTTCGTTAATACCGGGCATATTACTGAATTTATCTGCCACTATTGACGATTCTGGTGTATCTTTTGTTACAAACTCTGCAATCTTCTCTTCTTTTTCCGGCTTCCTGTTTTCACTTCTTTTCTTTTTTTCTTCCTTCTCCTGTTTTCTTTCTTCGCTACCTGCAGGTTGAGGAAGGTCTCTGAAAAGCGATATAACCTCAGCAGCATTCCTGATCTTCGACTTGGCATGCTCGACCTGAATTGGCGGCACCCCCGGAAAGCTCTTAAGATCATCGATTATATCCCGGGCCTCTTCGAGGTCCCTGATAATTAAATCAACTGTCTTGTTGAAATCCATATTTTGTCATAAATAAAACAAACCAAAATCCTTATTTTGCAAAAGTAAATAATATTCCACTCCGATAACGGGATCTGTTTACATTTTGGTACTCTTCATCAGATAAATTTCAGGGATGGATTTTCTCGAAAATACGGTCACTTCACAGGGTAAGAGAGGATCAGTAGAGGTGATCACAGGTTCAATGTTCTCAGGCAAGACCGAGGAGCTGATACGAAGGCTCCGTCGTGCCCAGTTTGCAGGTCTGAAGGTCGAAATATTCAAGCCGGCGCTCGATACCCGTTATTCCGAAACCCGCGTCGTTTCACACGACGACAAATCAATAGTCTCCACCCCGGTCGAACATGCTGCCGCAATTCTGCTTCTTGCCGGCAATGTTCATGTGGTCGGGATCGATGAAGCACAGTTTTTTGACAATGCCCTTGTGGATGTTTGCAATAAGCTGGCCGACAGAGGTATACGCGTCATTGTTGCGGGTCTTGATATGGACTTTATGGGGAAACCGTTCGGTCCGATACCCGATGTCCTGGCAATAGCTGAGTTCGTAACAAAAGTTCATGCTATATGTATGCGCTGCGGGAACCTGGCACAGTATTCCTTCAGAAAATCAGACGAAAACCAGGTCGTGGTACTTGGCGAGAAAGACAAATATGAACCTCTTTGCCGATCGTGCTTTAATAAAGTCAGAGGGAGTGATGATTAACCAGCCTAACCGTGAAAGAGAAATTCTCTGAACTGTTTATCAGGATCTTCAGGGAGAAGACTGACAATACTTTATTTCAGCTTATCCGTTATACGTTTGTAGGCGGATTTGCTTTTATTGTCGATTTCGGTACCTTGTTCCTGCTGACCGAATATCTCAATCTGCATTACCTGGTTTCGGCAGCCATCGCATTTATCCTGGGTCTTGTTACAAATTATTTTTTAAGCATTGGCTGGGTTTTCACAAGGCATACTGTAAGCGATAAAAGGATCGAATTTATTGTTTTTGCACTGATAGGGCTGGTCGGCCTGGGCCTGAATGAACTCTTCCTCTGGTTATTTACCGACCTGGCTGGAATGTATTACCTTATTTCAAAGATCCTTACTGCAGTCCTTGTTTACCTTTGGAATTTCTTTGTAAGGAAATTGATACTCTTTAATAAGTGACAAAAACTCATTATGAGCAAGCATGCGATAATTATCGGAGCCGGGCCTGCAGGTTTAACAGCTGCTTATGAACTTATTACCAGGACAGATATCATTCCTGTGGTGCTTGAGAAATCAGGTGATATAGGAGGCATCTCAAAAACAATTAATTACAAGGGTAATCGTCTTGACCTTGGCGGCCACAGGTTCTTCTCCAAATCGGATCTGGTCATGAAGTGGTGGCAGGAGATACTTCCTTTGCAGGGAGCACATTCAAAGGATGAGATCCTGAAGGAGATCACCTACCATAAACGAAGCACCCGTGTAGAGCTCCGTCCCGGAGGTCCCGATCCTGAAAAAACCGACAGGGTGATGCTGATCAGGAACAGGCTGTCGCGGATCTTCTTCCTGCGACGGTTCTTTGATTACCCTGTGACACTTAACAAAAAGACCATTACCAACCTGGGATTTGCCAGGATACTTAAAATCGCATTTACATACGCGAAAGTCAGATTATTCCCGGTGAAGAACATTAAATCACTCGAAGATTTTTTTATCAGCCGCTTTGGAGAGGAATTATACAGGACATTCTTCCGCGACTACACCGAGAAGGTATGGGGTGTGGCATGCTCCGATATCCCTGCTGACTGGGGAAAACAAAGAGTTAAGGAATTGTCAGTGACAAAGGCGCTCCTTCATGCTTTAAAGTCTGTTTTTAAAAAGGAAAGGTCACTCAGCCAGAAGAAAACCGATACAAGCCTGATCGAGCAGTTCCTCTACCCGAAGCTCGGCCCCGGGCAAATGTGGCAGAGAGTGGCTGAAATAATCAGTGAAAAAGGGGGTGATATAAGAATGAATACCGAGGTCACAGAAATTGAACATTCGGGCGACAGGATCATTTCTGTCACTTATACCGAATGTCAAACCGGTCAGAAACACTCCCTGAAAGGCGACTATTTCTTTTCAACTATGCCTGTGAAAGATCTTATCAATGCTATGGGTACGAGTGTCCCTGACAGGGTTAAAGAAATCAGTAATGGCTTGCAGTACAGGGATTTTATAACTGTAGGACTTCTATTGAACAAGCTGAAAATAAATAATGAGACCCGGATCGATACTCTGAATAACCTCGTACCCGATAACTGGATATATATACAGGAAAGGGATGTTAATATCGGAAGGCTCCAGATTTTCAATAACTGGTCGCCCTATATGGTTGCCGACCTGAATAAGGTTTGGATAGGACTTGAGTATTTTTGCAACGAGGGCGACAACCTGTGGGAAATGAATGACGAGGATTTTATACAATTCGCTATTGGTGAACTGCACTCTATAGGTATCATCGACAGGTCGGAGGTTATTGACAGCACAATTGTCAGGATGCCCAAAACATACCCTGCCTATTTTGGCACCTACTCCGAGTTTTCGAAAATCCGCGACTTTACCGACACCTTTGGCAACCTTTTCCTGATAGGACGCAACGGAATGCATAAATATAATAACCAGGACCATTCAATGCTTACCGCAATAACTGCGGTGAACAATATTATCAACCAGACACTCACCAGGGAAAATATCTGGGACATAAACACAGAGGAGGAATACCATGAAAAAAAATCAGAGTGAAGAACCTGTGTTTCCTGGTTCATTCAGGAAATTCCTGCTGACAGGAAGAAATAAAGACCAGCTGCTGATCCTGTCAGCTCTCTATCTGGTGCTTTATGTTGTCCTGATTCTGCTTTATCCCTATCCGGCAGGAATTTCTGATTCAGGAAGTTATGTCAGGGCTGCTGCTGAAAATATGCAGGATACCTACAGACCTTTCGGATATTCAAGGTTCCTGATCATTATTCATTCTTTGTCGCCTTCAATTCATTTCCTGGTTTTCATACAGTACATCATCAATGCACTCTCAGCGATCTTCCTTCTTTTTACTGTCAAATATTTCTACCCTCCGCGCAGGATATTTATTTTCTGGATCTATGCAATAGCTGCAGTTTTTTCTCCCCTGCTTATCTACCTTTCAAATTCGGTTCTGAGCGATTCCCTGTTCACTTCCATGACAATGCTGTGGCTGTCAACAGGCCTGTGGATGATAAACCAGTCTAAACAGGGTGTCAAGATCGCATCATTTGGTTTTCATGCTCTTCTTCTGTTCTTCCTTATTACCGTCAGGTTCACCGGGCTTGCATACCTTCCTGTTTCGGTATTTTTCGTTATCCTTTCTTTCGACAGGAAGAAGCTGAGGCTGTCGTCGTCGCTGGTAATAATCCTCCTGATAATTGTCTATTCGTTTTACAGTTACCAGAAGTCGAAGATATTTGAACTTGTAAGGGTGAGAACGTTTTCCGGTTTCAGCGGATGGCAGAAGGCAAGCAATGCACTGAACTGTGTACCATATATAAATATCAATCCGTCAGATATCCGCGACAGGAAACTGAAAGAGTTCACCCGTTTTGTTCTCCAGTACGATACCTTGCTGGTAACCGACTCCAGACCATCGGCTAAGTTCATGTGGGATAACCGGCTACCACTGAAAGCCTGGTGCATCAATGAAGCCCAGCGGACAAACACTCCATATATTTACCAGTGGAATTATCTCGGGGCAAAATTATATGGAAGGTTCGGATCATATATCATGAAGAAGTATCCTTTTGCTTTTGCACGATATTATCTTTTACCTAATTGCCGACTCATATTCTTTCCTGCCGACGACCAGGTGGTGAAAGTCTTCAGAACAGACTGGATCCCCGATACTCTTCTCGGCAGCTGGTTCAGATTTGATAAAGGAGAGAAGCTTCACAGCAACAGCAGATTGTTCCAGAAAATCTTTATTCTCATACCTGTTGCAAGATCGTTGATGTGGCTATTACTTCTGTTCAGCCTGGTAACTTTCGTCGTGAAGAGGAAGACGGTAAAACTTAGCCCTGCTCGCACAAGATCATTCCTGGCGCTGCTCGCATTCGTAGTCGTATATTATGCCTTCAGCGCATATGCAGGCCCCTTTGAGCTCAGGTATATAGGACCGGTACACCTTGCGATCATTTCACTCATATACATTTCGCTTAATGAAATTACTTTTATAAACAGAACAGGAATAAAACCGTGAAACTCACATCGGGAGATATACAGAAGATTGTGAAAGGAGACCTCACCGGCGATCCTGCAATCGAGGTTACGGATATAGTCACCGACAGCCGTCAGCTTACCTTTACCGACGGTATGGCCTTCTTTGCAATAAGAGGTAAGAACCATGATGGCCATAATTTCATACTGAACCTTCTCGGAAAAGGTATAAGGGTATTTGTTGCAGAAAGGATACCAGGGGAACTGAAGAAAAACAGAAATGTTGCAATTATTGTGGTAGAAGACACGGTCAGGGCCCTCCAGGAGCTTGCGTCTTATAAAAGAACCATGTTCCGTTCGCCGGTAGTAGCGGTAACAGGATCTGCAGGCAAAACTATTGTCAAGGAGTGGCTTGCCGATATACTTAGCCTTGCCCTTCCGGTGGTTCGGAGTCCCAGGAGCTATAACTCACAGATTGGAGTACCCCTTTCGGTGTGGAAACTGGATGAAAAATACAAGCTCGCAATATTTGAGGCCGGAATCTCATTCCCGGGCGAAATGGATAATCTCCGCAGGGTGATAGATCCCGGCATTGGTGTAATTACAAATGTCGGTGAAGCTCATGGCGAAAACTTCAGGAGCATTGAATCTAAAGCATCTGAAAAGCTGAAGCTCTTCCTTAACGCTTCAAAAATAATTTATTGCAGCGATCACTTCGTTATTGCCAACCTGCTTAAAAATGATTCTCAGTATAATAAAAAAGAACTGATCGGCTGGTCATTTGAGAATAAGAACGCTTCTGTTTTTGTTGAAAAGAAGATAATGCCAGGTAATAAGACATCAGCAAAGCTTTTTTATAACAAACAGACTTATAACCTCTTAATTCCATTTACCGACCGCGCCTCTGTTGAAAATGCCGTTACTGCCGCCTCAGTTTGCCTTGTACTTGGTATCAGCCCCGAAATAATAATGGAGGGGATATCATCGCTGGTTTCTGTTGCAATGAGGATGGAGCTGAAATCAGGGATCAATAACTGCCACCTGATAGAAGATTTTTATAACTCCGATCCCGGTTCGCTGGGAATGGCTCTCGAATTCCTCAAATCGCAAAATACAAGGAAGACAACACTGATCTTATCAGATTTCATCCAGAGTGGTCGCGATGAAAAAGAACTATACACCGAAGTGGCAGAAGGTATCAGGAAAGCCGGCATTGACAGACTGATAGGGATTGGCCCGCGCCTGACAGCTAACCGCGATCTCTTTGACCCGGGATCGACTTTCTGCTATTCTACCGACGAATTCATCAACAGGGTGCACACTTTTGTCTTTGAGGCTGAGACGATACTTCTGAAAGGAGCCAGGAAATTTGAGTTTGAAAAAATAGGCATGCTTCTCGAACACCAGGTCCATCAGACACTTCTCGAAGTAAACCTCGATGCAATATCACATAACCTTAACGAATTCAGAAGACACCTTCAGCCTGAAACACGTGTAATGGCGATGGTAAAGGCTTTTGCCTATGGCACAGGACCTTCAGAAATAGCTGGATTACTTGAATATCACAGGGTTAGCTACCTGGGAGTGGCCTATGCCGACGAAGGCATTGCGCTGAGGAGCGCGGGTGTTACCCTCCCCGTAATGGTAATGAATCCTGATCCCGGATCGTATGAGGTGATGATAAGGTATAACCTTGAGCCTGAAATATATAACCTTGAATCGTTTGACAGCTTCAATAAAGTGGCCTCCAGGCACGGACTTGTTCAGTATCCCGTCCATATAAAGATCGATTCAGGGATGCACAGGCTGGGATTTATGCCTGGTGAAATAGATACCCTGGCTGGGAGGATCAGGACTGCAGATGCATTAAAGATAGCATCGGTCTTTTCACACCTGGCTGCAGGGGACGACCCAGCCTTTGACGATTTTACCCACCGCCAGGTTAATACCTACCTTGAGGCAGCTGCAAAGATACAGGCGGCAGCGGGTTACTCTTTCATAATGCATATTTGCAATTCAGCAGCAATAATCCGTTTTCCCCAGTATCAGTTTGGCATGGTAAGACCGGGAATAGGTATCTATGGTGTCGGGAAATTTGATGGCCTCGACCTGAGACCGGCAGGACGGTTCAAATCACGGATTTCTCAGGTTAAAAAAATACCT
>JAKLFN010000003.1 GCA_022711195.1 Bacteroidota bacterium | reverse complement strand
CCCAGGAAGCTTTTCTTATCGGTGTTTGCCGAGTCGGGTGCACCTGTATTGCCGCCAACAGTATAACGCTGTACAAGTATAAAATTCCTGTTCCGGAGGATACTTTTGGCATTATTCAGGCTTCCGAGGTTCACCTGTACATCACGTGAATCGAGATTGTCAAGTTCTGCCGGATCGACAATCCCTCCATTTTCGTAGGCTGTAAGATTATTAATTCCGAGAGCAGTATAGAACTGGTATTTCTTCCCGGTATATGATCCGAAAAGAGTAAATGTTTTATCCTCGGAACGCTGGTAGTTATATTTACCGAGGCTGTAAACAATATCATAAACAAGCCCAATGTTCAGGTACCTGTTTATATTCTGTGAATGCCTGATCCTGAATGTCTGTTCAGAGGTTTCGCGGGGTGCACCAAAGCTCCATACTAATTCAGTAAATGGGATCTGGGTGTTCATGAACAGTGCCTTATCATAATGATGCATCAGCGGGTAATACCATGAATAGAGAAACTTATCCGGGTCGGTGATCCTGTCGAAATAATTGATCTGGTAAAAAGGGAGCCCGTAGTTTCCCAGGGTGGCATTTATGGGTGAATATCGGTCGGCGAGGCGGTACCTGTGACATAATGAGAACAAGGTGTCGAACGGAAGCAGTATCTCTTCGGTATAGTCAGGAGAAAGTGACCACTGTTTCAATATCTTTTTTGCAGGTGCTTCCTGTGCCACTGCATTAGAACCCAGGGCAGCAATCAGCAGGAATAAGACCAACAGACTCCTTTTCATGACGGCAAATATAGGAATTAATTTCCCCTGAATTCCGGAGAATACCTGCAAACCCGGGAATCATTCAGATTTTCGAAGTCAGGAAATGCTGCTCAGTCTACGTTGTCGTTGAGATATGCATTATTTTCCCTCAGCACCGGACCCTCTTCTTCATCTGACGAAAGTGTGAACCGGGAAAGCTTGCTCTCAGGTTTATTCTCATTCTTAGCCATGAGAATATTCTTGCGGATATATGCCGGAACATCTTCAAAAGTGTCGATATTCTCTTTCATTGTTTTATTTGAGAGACCCTCCTTTTTCAGGATATTCTGCATATGTTTTACTTTCTGAAGAGTCTTTTCAGGTTTTTCTGAAGCTTCGCTATCATCTTCGCTGTTTCTTTTCCTGAGAGCCTCTTTTTCCTCAAGGCTGAGCTGACCAAAGTCGATGGTTCCCTGTGATTCGGCATCAAAATCGGAAATGATAGATCTCTTCCTTCGATCAATCAATTTCAGATCTCCTTCGCCGCGTTCGGGTATATGACGGGGAGGTACCACTGCAGCTTCGTCAAGAACAACTTTGCTTTTTGTTGTCTGTTTCACATAGGGCTGGAAGATACTGTTTGCTTCAAAGCCTGTTGCGATTACTGTTACACTGATGTTTTCACCGAGTGAGTCATCCTGTGAAAGGCCCCTGATGATGAGAGCATCGTCGGAGGCGGCATCATACATGAAATCCGTAATTTCTCCAAGCTCATCCATAGTAAGTTCATGCTCGCCCTTGCCTGATGAGATATTAATAAGAATGCTTCTGGCCCCGGTGATGTCATTTGAATTCAGCAGAGGTGATGCCAGAGCATTTTCGATAGCGCGGATAGCCCTGTTCTCTCCTGAGGCAGAACCCATGCCCATGATAGCTACTCCGGAGTCTTTCATCACTGTTTCCACATCGGCAAAATCGACATTTATATAACCAGTGACTGTAATTATTTCAGCGATGCCTTTTACTGCAATGGTAAGCACATCATCGGCTTTTGAGAAGGCGCTTGAGACTCCCTGGTTCCCATATATCTCCCTGAGTTTCTCATTGTTGATCACGAGCAATGAGTCGACATGATTTGTAAGTTCGGAAATTCCGTCGATAGCATAACGGATCCTGATTTTCCCTTCCGATTTGAAAGGAATGGTAACTACGGCAATTGTCAGCAATCCCGCTTCCTTGCAAGCCCTGGCAATAACCGGTATTGCCCCGGTTCCTGTTCCACCACCCATTCCGGTTGTCAGGAAGACCATTCTCGTATTTCCTCCCAGGGCATCCATAACGCTGTCGAGGTTCTCGAGGGCAGCTTTCCTGCCCTTCTCGGGTTGGCTTCCGGCACCCATGCCTTCGGTCAGGGCTTCGCCAATCTGCACTTTTACCGGCACCTGGCTTTTAGCGAGCGCCTGGTGATCGGTGTTGCAGACAATAAAATTCACATCCCGGATACCTTTCTCGAACATGTGGTTGACAGCATTATTACCACCGCCTCCAATACCCAGTACCTTTATTATAGATGATCTTTCAACGGGCAGATCAAAGTTCATTATATCGTCAGGCATAGTACTATTATTAAATGTTTATGAACAGCAAATCAATCATTCTAAACCATATTCAATTTATATCAGGCAATAGTCTGATCCTCAACCTCAAACATCTTGCTTACAACTGCTTTGAGCTTTTCCGTAATCGACATTTTCGCGGGATTAGGTCTTATTTCCTCCTCTTCGAAGCTTATGTCGTTTTCTTCTGTTTCTTTTTCCTCAACAGCAACTTTCTGAGGTGGTTTGACATAGGTATCTTCAGTGTCGGCATTAAAATCCTGCTTGTACATTTCAAGGTATTCAAACCCCTTCATGATAAGTCCGACGGCAGTTGCATACATCGGCTGGTTTATCTCGGCCTTGCTACTCCCGGCGAGGTGTTCGTTTGGAAGTCCTATTCTGACGTCCATGGCTGTTTTGAATTTCATAAGCTGGGGCAGGTGCCTGAGCATTGCTCCTCCACCTGTAATTACCACTCCGGCAGCCAGTTTATCGGAATAGCCTGAGTTCTGAATTTCGAAATTCACAAAATCAATTATCTCTTCCATCCTCGACTGGATAATATATGCAAGGCTCCTGAAAGAAATCTCTTTAGGATCCCTTCCGCTGATACCCGGGATCGACACTACTTTATCTTCAGGGGCTATATCGCCCAAAGCAGAACCATACTGGATCTTAAGCTGCTCGGCATATCTCTGCAGAATTGCACACCCTTCCTTTATATCTTTTGTGATGACATTTCCGCCAAGAGGGATCACAGCTGTATGCCTTATTATATTATCGAAATAAACGGCAACATCGGTAGTACCGCCGCCTATGTCGACCAGGACTACACCTGCTTCTTTTTCATCTTCGGTCAGAACAGCATCGGCCGAAGCGAGAGGTTCAAGTATCATATCCCTGACTTCGAGACTGGCTTTACGGACGCATTTCTCAATATTCTTTGCTGCAGCCACCTGTCCTATCACTATATGAAAATTGGCTTCCAGGCGTCTGCCGCACATACCGATCGGGCTCTTCACCCCTGTTTCATTATCTACAATGAAATTCTGGGGGATAACATGAATTATCTCTTCACCGATATCAATATGTATTTTATGCATGTCCTCAATCAGCCTGAAGACCTCTTCTTTTTTTATTTCATCTTCATAGTTGTCGCGGGTGATGTAACCACGGTTCTTCATGCTCTTTATGTGCTGTCCTGCAATCCCGACAAAGACTTCCGAGAACATTATTCCCGTTCTCTTCTGTACGTCTTCGACTGTAGTCTGTATGGCATTCACCGTCTCCTCTATATTCAGGACAACTCCTCGTTTTACACCCTTTGAAAGGGCTTTACTCAACCCGAGGATCTCGATCTTGCCATTCTCATTTTTCTTTCCGACAATAGCCACAATTTTTGTGGTTCCTATGTCGATTGCTGCCAGATACTGTTCTTTTTTGCTCATATGTTATAGAATATGGTTTTATTTTTGACGTCGTTTACAAACAACCTGATCACTGTATTCAAGGTTTATCAGGGAATACTTGTCCCAGCCTACCTCCGGAAGGACCTTTTCATATAAGGCACCCAGGTTCTTTAGCTTTTTCCTGTAATTTTCGAAAGTGCCAAGGTGGATGATATGATTCCCTACCCGGGGAATAAGGTTTACCTCATCTCTACCGTCGATATATATCTGGTCGATCTGTGCCGACCAGAAAGAATCATCGCGGATATAGTTAACGAAATGAAAAGCGTCCTTCAGTATCGTATTTTTAATAAGCGTATCCAGTACACTTACACTATCGAGCATGGCCGGCGTTATATTTATGTTACCTTCAACAATATGAAGACGGGGATTATACAGGTTCCTCTTTCGGAACAGGAAACCCTCCTCATCAAGGAAATAATCTCCTCCTTCGTCAGGGATGATCCTCATTACCGGATTACGTTGATCGACAGAGAGATGAAGTGTTCCGTCGATAGTTTTATATACCTCTGCTGTTTTTAGCTCGCGCAGGATATTTATCCTTTTCTCTATTTCGTAAGCAGAAACTTTCTGCATCGGCTGGCCAACGATCTTTGTATTCCTGCCATAGGCCAGGTTTAGAAGCTGCCGTTTTGTTACAAAATGATAATCAGCAGAATCTGCAATGCTTACCGTTATCCTGGTGCATGGTTCTGAGCCGCCCGATACTGCATAATAGACAGGCATCCCGAGAAGGTACAATACCGGGATCAGAAGCAGTATCATGAATACCTTCCTCATCTCCTTGCCTCCTTCAACAGTTTTTGTTCGATAGGAGCAACCAGCCTGTCGATGCTTCCAGCTCCGATAGTAAGAAGAACATCAAGATTGCCGGGATCAAGCTTATCAGGAATATCGCTCATTTCGAGAAGTCTTTTCTCTTTAAGCTTCATCCTTTCAAAGATCATTTCAGAAGAGACGCCTGGAATAGGTTTTTCGCGTGCCGGATAAACAGGAAGCAAAATTACTTCATCGAGTTTATCGAGCATGGCGGCAAAGCCTTCTGCATGATCGCGTGTTCGTGTAAAAAGATGCGGCTGAAAGATCGCCGTGATCTTTCTTTTTCCAAAGAACTCTTTTACAGAGGTGATAAATGCCTTTATTTCCTCAGGATGATGTGCATAATCATCAATATATGTAAGTCCCGGATTATTAATACGTATATCGAACCTTCTCCTGACGCCCTGGTAGGAACCGGCTGCTCTTCTGATCTCTTCGCCGGTGACTCCACAATTCAGCGATATTGATATTGCGGCAGTCAGGTTTTCAATATTTATGATCCCCGGAAACGGGAAACGGATATCCTTCAATATTCCTGCCGGGGTAGCAAGAGAAAACAGATAATGATCGCCCGCATTAACAACATCGTAATACCTGAAATCGGCTGATGGATCATCGCCATAAGTATAAAATGCAACATCGGCAGGGGGCTTTAAATGCTTCCTGATCTTATGATTGCAAACCAGGAGGCCTCCTTTTCTAATTTTTGCCACGAAGTCGTTATAGCCGGCAATCATAGTCTGGTGATCACCATAAATCTCGAGATGGTCTGGATCAACAGCAGTAACCAGCGCCATCAGCGGGTCAAGCTTCAGGAATGAACGGTCATACTCGTCAGCCTCCATAACTGTAAACCTGCTGTTCCCAACGATGAGATTTGAGTTAAAATTCTTTGAGACACCTCCAAGAAATGCCGAGCATCCGGCGGGAGAATGCTGCAGGATATGAGCTATCATGGTTGAAACGGTGGTTTTCCCATGTGTTCCTGCTACAGCAATAGTGTCGGTATCCCGGGAAAGAGTTCCGAGAATCTCAGCTCTTTTGTATATCGTGTAATTATTCTTTCTGAAGAAGGTCAGTATCCTGCTATCGGCAGGTATTGCCGGAGTAAAAACCACTATTACTTTATCTTTTCCGTCAGGATCTCTGAACAGTTCAGGGATTGTGCCAGTGTCGTCGGAAAAAGAGATAGAGCAGCCTGCTTTCGCGAGTGACATTGTAATACTGCTCTGTGACCTGTCGTAGCCGGCAACACTGAATCCCTTTCCTGCAAAATACAAGGCAAGGGCGCTCATGCCGATTCCTCCGATACCGACAAAGTAGAATCCTTTCGTTTTTTCAAATTCCTTCATCGTCGTGCAAGTTTCAGGACTTCTTCAGCAATCCTTACATCGGCATCCCTTTCGGCAAGCTTCCTGATATTAGCCGAAAGTGTGTTTTTCAGGTTGCAGTCAGAAACAAGTTTTAAAGCTTCGTCAACGAGATGTGTCACAGCATCACTGTCTTTTATCATTATAGCTGCATTCTTAAATGCCAGTGCCAGCGCATTCCGTGTCTGATGGTCTTCAGCTACATTAGGAGAAGGAACCAGTATTGCAGGTTTACCCACAAGGCAGAGCTCGGAGATAGTTCCCGCACCGGCCCTCGAAACAATAACATCGGCAGCGGCAAAAGCAAAATCCATCCTGTTTATAAAGCTGTGAAGAGAAATATTACCTGCCCCGGACTGGCTCACTATGTTATTCACGTTGTCGAAATAATTTTTCCCGGTCTGCCACAACCACTGGCATTTTGCCGATGATATTTTCTGAATGTTTTCTGTAAGGTTCCTGTTTATTGTTCCTGCTCCGAGCGATCCGCCGAGCACCAGAACAACCGGCAGTTTATCTGTGAGCCGGAAGAATCTGAGCGCTTCGCTGCGGAGATCATCCAGGTTATCGAAATTCTGTCGCACCGGATTTCCGGTCTTAATTATCTTTTCTGCAGGAAAATATTTTTCCATCCCATCGTAGGCGACGCAGATTATTTTTGCCTTTTTTGCGAGCAGCTTATTTGTAACTCCTGCATAGCTGTTCTGCTCCTGTATCAGAGTAGGTATCCCATACCGCCCGGCTTCCCTGAGCACCGGTCCGCTCGCATATCCGCCAACACCAACTACTACGTCGGGATTGAACTCTTTTATTATTTTTTGTGCCTTGAAGAGGCTCTTCACCAGCCTGAAGAGAACAGTGAAATTTTCAGGTGTCAGGCTTCTCCGGAATCCTGCGACGGGAAGACCTGTTATTTTGTACCCGGCTGCAGGGACTTTTTCCATTTCCATTTTTCCTTCAGCTCCTACAAAAAGGATCTCCAGCTCAGGATCAATTCTCCTGAGTGCATTGGCGATTGAGATGGCGGGAAAAATATGTCCGCCGGTACCGCCACCGCTAATAATGATCTTTTTATTCTTTGGCCGGCTCATAAATTTTTTCTCCTTCTTCAATAGTATCTTCAACAGGAAGCTCTTCTTTTTTAATCTTTGCGTTCACCACCCTGCTGATGCTTAATATTACGCCTATGGAGAAGCTCATCATCAGCACTGATGTTCTTCCCCAGCTTACCATGGGAAGCGTCTGCCCTGTTACAGGAAAGAGGCCCACGGCAACCAGCATATTCATAAATGCCTGTATTACAATCATGACTATCAGTCCCAGCACCAGGAATGCCGGGAAGGCAGTCTCGCATTTTTTGGCAATTGTCACTCCTCGGAACAATAATATAAGGTATGCAAGAATCAGTGGGATGGCTCCAAGAAATAATCCGTATTCTTCAATAATAATTGCAAATATGAAATCTGAATTAGACTGTGGGAGCATGTTTCTCTGTGTGCTTCTGCCGGGTGCTTTTCCGAAAAGACCTCCGGTAGAAATTGCGATCTTGGCCTGGTTAGACTGGTAGTCGCCGTCAGCATCGGGTTCTCCGGAAAAGTAATGCTCAATCCTGTTTTTCCATACCTGTACCCTGTTGTCGTCAGTTACCCATGTAAGCACGAGTGCAAACATTACAACTCCGGCTACAGCCATCCCGGTATAAGCAAGAAGGTATTTTAGCGGGACTCTTCCGATAAAAAGTATCACCATGCTTATGCCGAATATCATCATGGCTGTCGACAGGTTTTCAGGCATAATGAGTGCACAGATAACTGCAATGGGGAGCATGAAGAATTTTGTTATAAGCATGAAGTTATTCAGCTCCCCCTGGTATTTTGCCAGTGTACGTGCCAGGTAGATCACCAGCGCCACCTTTGCCACATCGGAGGTCTGGAGGCGGAATCCTGTTCCCGGGATAACCAGCCAGCGTGTGGCTTCGTTAACCCTTGCCCCGAATGCAAGAGTAAGGACAAGAAGACCTGCAGAAATGATCAGGAATAATCCTGCCATCGAAAAATAGATCCTGTACGGAAGATAGGAGACAACAACGATTATTATAAGGCTCAATAAAAGCATGATGAACTGACTTCGCAGGAAATATGTGGTGTTTCCGCCATAATTCCTGAATGCTACGCCAACCGATGAGCTGTACACAGCAAGCAATGAATAGATCATAAATAGTACGACAAGGCCCCATATAGCCCTGTCGCCCTTAAATGTCCGTGTAAGCCAGCCCTTTTCCATCAGTACACTTTTAGAGATTTCTTACAGCTGCCTTGAACTGCCTGCCCCTGTCTTCATAATTATTGAAGAGATCGAAGCTGGCACATGCAGGAGAGAGAAGGACTGTTTCGCCCTTCTTTGCCAGGTAATATGACGATCTGACAGCCTCTTCCATAGATGTCGTTTCGATTATTGTCGGGACCTTATCGCTGAAGGCCTCCAGTATCTTCTTATTATCTTTGCCCAGGCATACAACAGCCTTCACCTTTTGCTTCACCACAGGGTACAGCTCAGAGTAATCATTTCCCTTGTCGATGCCGCCGACTATCCATATCACGTCGGTCTCCATACATTCAAGGGCATACCAGGTAGAGTTTACATTGGTAGCCTTTGAGTCGTTTATGAAACTGATCCCGCTGACTTTTATAACCGGTTCAAGCCGGTGTTCAACGCCCTGAAAATCTGCAAGACTCTCCCTGATCACATCTTTACGGATATTCAGCACTTTGCCTGCAATGGCTGCAGCCATTGAATTGTAGGTGTTGTGACGGCCTTTCAGCGCAAGTTCGTGAATGGACATAAGGTTAGTTTTTTGGTGGTAATCAATAATTAGTTCCCTGTTCTCAATATATGCTGTCATCATTTCGGTGGTAGTGTCAGAAAAAGGAAGGAGTGTCATCATGTATTCCTTTTTCTTAAGCTCGGTCTTTATTATGGGATCATCGGCCCAGTAAATGAGACACTCTGACCTGGTCTGGTTCTGCGTAATACGGAATTTTGAGTCGACATAGTTCTGGAGGTTATATCCATACCTGTCGAGGTGATCAGGTGTGATGTTCATAAGTACGGCTATGTCGGCTTTGAAGTCGTACATTCCGTCGAGCTGGAAGCTGCTGAGCTCAATGACATAATAATCATAATCGCCTTCTGCCACGGCCATTGCAAAGCTGTTGCCGACGTTACCTGTCATTGCAGCATTTTTACCTGCTTTTTTCAGTATATGGTAAATAAGATTTGTCACCGTGGTTTTGCCATTGCTGCCGGTCACACATATCTTCGTACCGCGTGCATATCGTCCGGCAAATTCAATCTCTGAAATAACAGGTATCCCTTTTCCCTTAGCAAGAATAATTATCGGGGCATCATCCTTTATGCCGGGGCTCTTGATGATCTCATCGGTATTCAGTATTTTTTCTTCAGTATGTTTTCCTTCTTCCCAGTCAATATTATTCCCTGAAAGGATCTCCCTGTATTTTTCTTTAATGGCTCCCTTGTCGGAAACGAATACTTCAAATCCTTTTTTCAGTGCCAGTATTGCTGATCCTGCCCCGCTTTCGCCTGCCCCGAGTATTACAATTCTCTTCTTCATTTTATCTGATCTTCAGCGTCACAATGCTTATTACGGCAAGTATTATTGCCACTATCCAGAACCGGGTGACAATCTTTGGTTCGGGATATCCTTTTTTCTGGTAATGATGATGAAGGGGTGCCATGAGGAATAACCTGCGGCCTGCCCCGTATTTGCGTTTTGTCCTTTTAAACCACGAAACCTGGAGCACCACCGAAAGATTCTCTACGAGGAAAACACCACAGAGTACTGGTATAAGGAGCTCTTTCCTGATTACTATTGCAAAAACTGCGATGATGCCTCCAAGGGCCAGCGACCCTGTATCGCCCATAAAAACCTGTGCCGGGTAAGAATTATACCAGAGGAATCCGATTGTGGCGCCGATCAGCGCTGCAGCAAAGATTACCAGTTCCTCAGATCGCGGAATGAACATAATATTCAGATAGTCGGCATAGATAATATTACTCGACACATAGGCCAGGATCGCGAGCGCCACACCCATTATTGCCGATGTTCCTGTCGCCAGGCCATCGAGGCCGTCGGTAAGATTTGCCCCGTTCGAGACAGCAGTGATAATAAAAATGACCAGAACAACAAAGACCAGCCATGTCCACAGCGGGCGGTGCTCCTTGCCAGTGAATGCAACGAGCCACGAATAGTCAAACTCATTATTCTTTACAAAAGGTATTGTGGTCTTTATGCTCTTCTTATCAGGCTTGAAATCGTCTGATTCAGTGCTGTTGACCACTGTCTCAACAAGTTCATTCCGTTCACGGATGCTCAGGGACGAAACATTTGTTGTTTCAACTATTATGGCATCATTGCTCAGGAATAGAGTAATCCCTACAATCAGTCCCAGTATAACCTGTCCAATGATTTTAAAACGGGCTGCAAGACCATCTTTGTTTTTCCTGAATATCTTGATATAGTCATCGATGAATCCGATGAATCCGAGCCAGACGGTAGTAAGCAGCATCAGCAGGATATATACATTGTCGAGCCTGGCAAACAGAATAACCGGGATAACTATTGAGGCTAGAATGATGACACCACCCATCGAGGGTGTTCCCTTTTTCTGGTACTGCCCCTCAAGGCCAAGGTCCCTCACAACCTCTCCAACCTGTTTTCGCTGGAGGAAAAGGATGATCCGCTTCCCGATCAGCATGGAAATCAGCAGGGCCGTTATTACTGCTGCAGCCGATCTGAAGGAGATAAATGCGAATACACCCGCTCCGGGGACATTAAGCTTATCGAGATATTGAAACAAATAATAGAGCATCCCTGCAAGATTTTATTTCATTGAAAATGCATTTCTCAATTCTTCCCTGTCGTCGAAATGATGTCTCACTCCGTTAATTTCCTGGTATGTCTCATGGCCTTTCCCTGCCACCAGGACCACATCACCCGGAGCGGCCAGCATTACAGCTGCTTTTATTGCCTCGCGGCGGTCAGCGATCCTGAGCGTTTTTTTCTTCAGCTCAGTATTAAGTCCGGCTTCCATCTCGTCGAGTATCATCTCAGGATTTTCTGTCCGGGGATTGTCAGAAGTGAGAATCACTTTTGCGCTTCCTTCGGCAGAGATAAATGCCATCTTTGGTCTTTTAGTCCTGTCCCTGTCGCCGCCGGCGCCAACGACGGTAATGAGTTTAATGTTGCCTTCTCTTATCTTATTTATTGTCCCAATGACATTTACCAGCGCATCAGGTGTATGTGCATAGTCGACAATACCTGTCACTCCGCTGCCGGAGGTGATAACTTCCATACGTCCTGCCACAGGAGTAAGATTGCTGAGTATCCTGAGTATCTTCTTCTTTTCGGCACCCATAATTGAGGCAGCGGCACAGACTGCAAGCAGGTTGGAAGCATTATAATCTCCAACAAACCTTGTCCACACCTCTTCATCAAGAATTTTCAGAGCCATCCCTGAAAAGCTCTGCTCAATGATCCTGCATCTGAAATCGGCCATTGCCCTTACCGAGAAAGTATAATGGTGCGCCCTGCAATTCTGAAGCATTACCTGACCGTTCCTGTCATCGGCATTAACAAGTGCGAATGCTTCAGCAGGCATGGCGTCAAACCAGCTCTTTTTGGCTTTCAGGTAATTGTCAAATGTTTTATGGTAATCGAGATGGTCGTGTGTGAGATTTGTAAACAGCCCTCCCGTAAACCTCAGTCCTGCTATTCTTTTCTGATCGACAGCATGTGAGCTGACTTCCATGAAAGCATAGGTGCATCCGGCTTCTACCATTTCCGACATTAACTTGTTTAGCTGTAAAGGATCAGGTGTTGTATGTGTAGCCGGAAGTTCGCGGCCGGCAACATAATTGCATACTGTTGAGAAAAGTCCGCACCTGAAGCCAAGCTGTGTAAACATCCTGTAGAGCAGGGTAGCAATTGTTGTTTTGCCATTGGTTCCGGTAACACCAACAAGCTTAAGTGACCGGGAAGGATTGTCATAGAAGTTGGAGGCAGCAAGTCCGAGAGCTATAGAAGTGTCGGAGGTTTTTATCCAGCATACTTTGCCGGATACGCCAGCTGGCACCGATTCACATAATATTGCTGCGGCACCTGATGCTATTGCATTTTCAATAAAGTCGTGGCCATCACTTTTAGAGCCTCTGATGGCTACAAAAAGTGATCCGGCGCTTATGCTGCGTGAATCGAAGGTAATCCTGTCAACGTTTGTTTTTATGTCTCCGCTGATTGAAACAACATCGATCCCTTTCAGAATTTTTTCAAGTTCCATAATTACATATTCATTTCAAGCGAAACCACCTGTCCTTCAAAGTATCTCGAACCGTGCTCAGGTGATTGTCTCAGCACTTTCCCTTTACCGCTGTATTTAACTTTATATCCCGAATTCTCAAGCAGAAAGATTGCATCCCTGAGGCTCATTCCCCTTACATCAGGAACCAGGCCGTTCTTTATGTTCATCCCGACAAGCCGTATTGTATCGCCGTTTTCTCTTGTCTTCACCCATTCGTTGCCGGCGGTACGCCTGTATTTTACATCAAGTTCGCGGAGAACATTGTTAATATCCTCCCTGTAACCATTGCCTGCTTCAGGAGCATTATTATTTGCGGCAAAAACAGTATTCGTGGAGTAATCGCGGAAAAAATTGGTGGCATAGAGCTTGTCCGAAATTTCCTTAAAGACCGATCCGGCAACAATGTTCCCATAGTAAACGCCGTTTGAAGGAGCATTAACCACAACAATACAGGAATAAAGCGGATTCGCGGCCGGGAAATAACCGACAAATGAAGCCTGGTATGATACTCCGCTTCCGGTGCGATAGCCCGATTTCCCTTTTGCTATCTGCGCGGTACCTGTCTTCCCGGCTATTTTGTAGTTGGGATTCCTGAGATTTATGGCGGTCCCGTGTTCAACAACCCCCTCCATCATTTTCTTTGCCTTGTTTATTGTAGACCGTGATGCAATGGAATTAATGATCACGTCAGGTTCATAGCGCCTGATAATATTCCCGTTCCGCATAACTGAGGTAACGAACCGTGGCTTGACCATCCTGCCGTTATTGGCGACAGCATTGTAGAATGTGAGTATCTGCAGGGGTGTCATCTGCACCTCATAGCCATGCGACATCATCGGGAGCGAAAGACCTGACCATAGCTTGTCGCCCGGGTAACGGATCAGTGGCGTTCCTTCTCCCCTGAGCTGTATATCAAGCTTGTTATTCAGCTTCATTGCATAAAGCCTGTCGACAAAAGCTTTCGGATTATCCTTATAGTGGGTCCAGATAATTTTTGATGTGCCTACATTTGAAGATTTTTCAAAAACCTCCTTAACTGTCAGTCTGCCATAACCTTCCTCCTTTGTGTCCCTTACAACTTTGTTATAAAACTTAACTGTTCCGTTGCCTGTGTCGACTATATCGCCGGTATCGATAACACCATCCTCCAGGGCTGCCATGAGAGCAGGCAGTTTGAATGTGGATCCGGGTTCAGTGCTTTCGGCAATTGAATAGTTGTATGTTTCATGATAACTACCGTCGCGGCTCTGTTCAAGGTTTACAATAGCTCGAACATCGCCTGTTGCTACTTCCATAACTATTGCACATCCATGGTGAGCGTCATGCTTCTTAAGCTGGTTCATGAGCGCTGATGATGCCACGTCCTGAAGGTCGATATCTATTGTTGTCACGACATCGTTTCCGTCGCGGGCCTCAACACTGTTTGCATCGTTTATTGTTATCCAGTCGCCTCCCGTAAGTCTTTGCATCACAACAACACCATTCTTTCCACCCAGCTCCTTGTCGAATGATCCCTCGATGCCAACCTCTGTTCCCTCATTACCCTGGTTAAGGTATCCTATTGTTCTGGCAGCCAGTTCGCTGTTTGGAAGAATCCGGCGGTTCTCTGCCTGCGCAACAAGGCCACCCTTATATTGTCCTTCGCGAAAAATGGGAAGTTGTCTCAGCTGCTTCAGAGTTTCATAGTCGACTTTTCTCTTTATCAGAAAATATCTTTCACCACGGCGCCTGGCATTTGTAATTATCCTTTTCCATTCTGCTGCATTATGGTCGCCCAGGTGCCGTGCCAGACCTGCTGACAAACCGTCTATACCATTCGAGAAGGTCCTTGCCGACATGCCTGAGCTGCGGGTATCCATGTAGATTGTATAGTATGGAACAGAACTGGCCAGGAGGCGTCCGTCGCATGCCAGGATATCTCCCCTGTTTGCAGGCATCTCGGTTGTTTTATAGACATATCTCTCAGCCATCTCCGCCCATTTACCATGCTGTATGACCTGCAGAAAGAGGATTCTGACAACAATGGCCAAAGCCACAACTGCAATTGCAATGTAAACTATACCGGTCCTCCATACTATTTCGTCTCTTACTGCCATCGATCAGTTATTTTTCAACCAACAGCTTATAGGGTGGCACCTTCAGTTCCTCGAGGCTGAGACCCTTCTCCTTAACGAGCTTGTACACTTCTGACTGCCTGCTCAGGTACATAAGATCTGCCGATGTCGACAACGATTCGGCGCGAAGCTCCTTAACCTCTTTCTGGAGCCTCGTCATTTGCCTGGTGATCTTTTCGGCATGAAACCTGTTTCCTATATATATTGAAGCCAGCAGAGTGAGAAGAAGAACGTACCACAGGTTTTTCAGGATGATCTTTTCCGAAACCATGGTTCCGCTGAGAAGTTCCTTTATGAAACTTCCGGGATTGTTTTTCGGGGTGCCGTTTTTCTTCTTTTCTGCCATAACTCAGATTTTCTCCGCCACCCTCAGCCTGGCGCTTCTCGACCTGCTGTTTAATGCAATCTCTTCTTCCCCCGGGGTTATTGCCTTCCTGGTTATAAGCCTGAATAAATTTTCAGGATTACCATAGAAATCTTTTTTTAGTATCCCCTCAAAATTTCCTGTCTTCATAAAGTTTTTTACTATCCTGTCTTCAAGGGAGTGATAGGTAATAACCACTAGCCGGCCTCCGGGTTTCAGCATTTCGTATGCCTGGAGAAGCATTTCCCTGAGAAAGTCTGTCTCATGGTTTACGGCGATGCGCAATGCCTGAAATACCCTGGCATAGAATTTATTTTCCTGCTTGCCGGGAGCCAGTTTAGCTATTGCTGACACCAGGTCGCCGGTTGATGATATTGATTTTTTCTGCCTTTCAGTGATTATAGCTTTTGCAAGCTTTCTTGAATTTGAGAGTTCGCCATAGTTGTAGAAGATATCTGCAAGAGCAGGTTCTTCGAGTGTTGCGATAAGTGTTTCGGCAGTCATCGAGCCTTGCCTGTTCATTCGCATATCGAGCTTTGCATCATGCCTGAATGCGAAGCCCCGTTCAGGTTCATCGAACTGGTGGAACGAAACACCCAGGTCGGCAATGAGGCCGTCAATAGATCTGATCCCGTTAAAGAGAAGGTTATTCTTCAGGAAACGGAAGTTCTGCTCAAGAAAAAGAAAACGGCTGTCGGCAGGCACATTGGCTTTAGCGTCCTCATCCTGGTCGAAAGCTATAAGGCGACCCGTGCCTAGATGTTTTAGTATTTCACCTGAATGTCCACCGCCGCCGAAAGTTACGTCGACATATATCCCGTCGGGCCGGATATTCAGCCCCCTGATACTTTCATCCAGCAGCGCAGGTATATGGTATGCCATTATTCGTCAGCCTGGTTAATTGGACCACCCATCAGCTTCTCCGCGAGATTTGCAAATTCTTCGGCAGGAAGGCTGATCTGCCCGTATGTTTCTGCTGCCCATATCTCAATTCTTCCATCCTGGCCGGCCATCACAATATCTTTTTGTGCACCGATCAGCTCAAGAAGCTTCCTGGGAATAAGTATCCTGTTATTGTTGTCGAGAGAGAGTTCAGCTGTACCCTTGAAAAAATTTCTCAGGAAACTGTTATGTTCCCGGTTATAAGGATTTATCTTCTTCCTGATCTTCTCAAGCTGCCTGTTCCAGTCTTCTATCGAGTAAAGGACAAGGCAGTTCTCGAATATATCCTTGCGCACCACAAAATGGTCACGTGCATCGGCAGGCATCTGCTTTTTGAATGCCATCGGAAGAATGATCCTTCCCTTGACATCCACTTTGCACGTATAATCGCCAATAAATGTGGCCATCCCTGATTTTTATAATAAATGGCTAAAATAAATAAAATTTCTCCACTTTCCCCCACTTTGCTCCACTTTTTTCCTTTTTTGTTGATAACTTTCCGGAGCCAAAAAAATCATAACTTTGGCATCCACAATAAATCAGCTTCTCAAATGGAAATGATGCCGGAAAAAAATGCCTTGATACAGATCGATGTTGAGGAGGTGATAAGGTCGAAAAATCCATCACTCTCAAAAGCGATTCCCGGATTCCTGATCAGGTATCTGAAACGTATTATTCACCAGGAAGATATAAATAAGATCCTGAGGGATCACGGCCATCTCATGGATGTTGAATTCATCAGTGCGACACTTCAGACGATGGGGATAAGCTACAAGGTTTTCGGGAAAGAGAACATCCCTTCAGCCGGACGATACTTTTTTGTTTCGAACCATCCGCTGGGAGGTCTCGACGGGCTCGTTTTTATGAACGAGCTCGGCAAATATTATAAGAACATAAAATTTCCGGTCAACGACCTTCTGATGAATCTGAAAAACATGTCGGGCATATTTCTTCCTGTAAACAAGCATGGTGGCCAGGCCAAAGAAGCGATCAGGATGCTCGAAGACACCTATGCCTCCGACTGCCAGATACTATATTTTCCCTTCGGTTTATGTTCACGTAAGAAAGATGGTGTAATACAGGATCTTGTTTGGCATAAGAGTTTTATAACCAAAGCTATACAACATAAGAGAGACGTTATTCCGGCATTTTTCTCAGGCCGCAATTCAAGCTTCTTCTACAACCTGTCAAACATCCGGACAATGCTCGGAATTAAGGCAAATATCGAAATGCTGTACCTCCCCGATGAGATGTTCAACCAGAAAGAAAAGGAGATATCACTGGTATTCGGGAAGCCAATACCATGGCAGACTTTCGACAAGTCAAGATCTCCTTCGGAATGGGCAGAATGGGTTAAAACAAAATCTTACGAGCTCGAATCTCTGATCAGAATTACCGGGAAATAAAAAAAAGACTAAATTGCATCTGACTTTTTTTCGCTTAGATTCGAATTTTTCATCCTGATGGAAATGATACCTGTTGTCGACCGGCAGCCGCTGGAAATGATTGTGGCAGAACTAACTGCTGATAAACTTCTGCGCAAGACAAATAACGGGAATAACGAGGTTTATGTTTTTGACAACAATACATCTCCTGTGCTGATGCAGGAAGTTGGAAGGGTGCGGGAAATTACATTCCGGCACGCCGGTGGAGGCACCGGACATTCGATCGACATAGATGATTTTGACACTGCAAGGGAAGATCCCCAGAAACAGCTGATTGTATGGGACCCCGATAACAGGGAGATAGTCGGAGGATACCGTTTTTATTTTCCACCAAAAGGTTGTATTCACTGCGACATAAACAAACTCGCCTCCTCTTCATATTTCAGGTTTTCGGATAAATTCCTGGGAAAGTATTATCCTCACATGATGGAGCTGGGCCGTTCGTTTGTTACTCCTGAATACCAGTCAAAAGCAATGGGAAGAAAAAGCCTTTATGCCCTCGACAATATCTGGGACGGACTAGGCGCATTGTTCCTCGAGAATCATCATATCAAGTATCTTTTCGGCAAGGTTACGATGTATTCGCATTTTAACCAGAGAGCCAGGAACATGATACTTTTCTTTCTCAAAAAACATTTCGGCGATCCCGAGAATCTTGTTGTACCCATCGAGCCCGCCAATATCGATCTTGAAGAGGAAGAAATGAAGAAGCTGTTCAGAAGCTGGCGGTATAAGGAGGATTACAAGAGACTCTCCGCGGAAGTCAGAAACCTTGGTGAAACCATTCCTCCTCTTATAAATGCATATATGAACCTGTCACCCACGATGCGTGTTTTCGGCACCTTTATAAACCATCATTTCGGGGAAGTGGAAGAGACAGGCATTATGATAACCTTAAGGGATATCTATGTAGAAAAGATCAACAGGCATCTCGCATCCTACAAGCCCGATTTCTTTATACCCTGGTTTTCGCGCGACAGTCAGTAGGCACGAATGTTTTTCCCCTCCATAAAGTTTATAAATGACTGGTTGGCCACCTTATTGCCGCCGGGTGTCGGGTAGTTCCCTGTAAAATACCAGTCACCGGTATGACCGGGGCAAGCTTCATGGAGTCCTTCGATAGACTGAAATACAATCTTTACCTCTGCTTTGATCTCATCCGACCTTAGCATCTGTGAGATCCTGTCAGAGATTTCAACGGTACAAAAAGGTTTATATATTTCGCGTACAAGATTTTTTATTTCGCTGACTGGCTTCCTGTTTTCCTCCAGAGCCATTTCATATAGCTCGTTTAAGAATCCAGGTTTTTCTTTTTCTTTAAGAAGTTCTGTGGCAGCCCTGAATGCAATGAGGTCGCCCAGCTTTGCCATATCAATTCCGTAGCAATCGGGATAACGAATTTGCGGTGAAGAAGAGACGATGATTATCTTACGCGGATCGAGCCTGTCGAGTATTCTGATAATACTCTTCTTGAGTGTTGTGCCCCTTACTATTGAGTCATCAATTACAACAAGGTTATCGATGCCTCTGCGGATGACTCCGTAAGTTACATCGTAGACATGGCCGACAAGGTCGTCGCGGCCCTTATCGCCGGTGATGAATGTCCTCAGCTTTGCATCCTTGACAGCGATCTTTTCCACCCTGGGCCGCCGGTTTATGATGGCTGCAAGTTCATCTTTCCCCAGGGTGTTCCCTTTTTCGAGAATCGTTTCGATCTTTGATTTGTTGAGATGATCCTCTACTCCTTTTATAAGACCGTAAAAAGCGCTCTCAGCAGTATTTGGAATATAGGAAAACACTGTATTCCCAAGATCGTAGTCAACAGCTTTCAGAACGCTGTCTGTCAGCAGCTCTCCCAGCTTCTTTCTTTCCCTGTAAATTGCTTTATCAGTTCCCCTTGAGAAGTATATTCTCTCGAAGGAACACTTTCTGATCTCGGCGTCATCTCTTATCCGTTCAACGGAAGCTTCGCCCGAAGCTTTAATTATCAATGCATGTGCAGGGGGTAGTTCTGCCACGTTATCGGTCCTGACGTTGAATATAGTCTGAATCACAGGCCTCTCAGATGCAACCACAACCACCTCATCATCAATATAATAGAAAGAGGGGCGAATGCCGGAGGGATCGCGCATAACAAATGCATCGCCATGACCGACCATCCCGGCCATAGCATATCCTCCGTCCCAGCTGCGGCTGGCTTTCGACAATATTTTCACCAGGTCGAGGTTTTTCTCAATCAACGGTGAAATATCTTTCTTTGAATAACCCTGTTCCTTGAAGTGCCAGTAGAGCCTTTCGTTTTCTTCATCGAGACGGTGGCCGATATTTTCAAGGATCGTTACGGTATCAGAAAAATCAACAGGGTTCTGGCCCAGGTCGATAAGGTGATTAAACACTTCGCTCACATTTGTAAGGTTGAAGTTCCCGGCCATAACTAGGTTCTTCGATTTCCAGTTGTTTTCGCGGCTCACAGGGTGAACATAATCGATCTTGTAATTTCCATAGGTGCCGTAACGCAGGTGCCCCAGGTAAACGTCGCACGAAAATGGGATCCTCTCCTTAACATGTTCCGGATTCTTCGGGTCCAGAGTGCCGTTTGCTGTTATCTTATGGATATCTTCATATATGAGTCCGAATATCTCCCTTATTGGATCAGGTTTATTTGATCTTTGCCTGAAGATATACCTTTTACCAGGTTCCACATTCAGCTTTATTCCTGCAATTCCTGCTCCGTCCTGACCGCGGTTATGCTGTTTTTCCATCATCAGGTACATTTTCTGGAGGCCATAATCCCACGATCCGTATTTTTCAATATAGTAATCGAGCGGCTTGCGTAATCTCAGCATTGCAATACCGCATTCATGTTTGATGTTTTCGCTCATTTGATTATCTGATCAGGTCGGGGAAAAAAATCTTGTCGGGTACAAAATATGCATCTGGAAACTCTTTCCTTATCAGCATAAGCTCTTTATATCCTTCTGTCTTTGTACGGTAATTTCCAATACGCACCATATACCATCCCGGGTCGGTATATTGAACATAGGCTCTGAGGTCGGTGAATTTATTAAGAAAGTTGAGCATGACCTTGTTGGCTTCCTCGCGGGCTGTACGCACCGAGCTGTAGTATATCTGTATCCGCCATCCGCTCATGCCCTGTTTGCCGTCGGCAGTCCGGTTTTCCTTCTGTCTTGCAATATACCGGCTCAGAAGGGTGTCGACTGCCGGGCTCTGATCGATTACAAGAGAACCTGTTGTTCCCTGTCGTGAGAAAAGGTCGGCGGTTTTGATAAATGCCTGTGAATGACACAAACCGGTCATCAGCCCTGAAACCAGCAGCAGGAAAAAGAATCTTTTCAGTATCGGCTTAAAAGTAATCGTCATTGCACTGACTTAATAGCTATCCAGAAATTTCCGGCTTTTGTTCCGGCAACAAGCACAGTTCCATCGTGCCGTAAGTCCATATCCAGTCCAAATGCATCGGTAGTGTACGAATCGCATTCCGCGAACATCCTTGCAATACCGTCATCAGAGCCATCAGCTGAATTCAAAATCCTTAGTATAAAACAGTTTTTATTCAGCATAAGAACATTTCCTGATCCATTGAGAATAATGGAAGAACCCGTGTTTGAGTTTTCGAGATATTTCTTCCATTGTACCTCACCAAGTCTTGATACAGAAGCCACGTATGAGTTAGTAAGTGTTCCTGACATATTTGATGCTTCCGTTACGCCCGTAACAAACACATTTCCTGCTGCATCAGTAGTGGCAGCATAACAGCCAGCCCTGAATCCTGTATTATTATAGAGGTCTGTCTCCCAAAGTTTCTGAATATTCCTGTTGTACTTTGCGATTGCAGCTTTCGGTTTCAGGCTCCCTGATTTTCTTGTAAGCGGAAGATAAATATTTCCAGATCCGTCTTCAATAGCCTTTCCGGCAGCAGTAAACCCTGTCTCAAAATCTGTCGTTTCCATGGTATAGCTTATCTGTCCTGCCGTATCGAATCTTACAAAAAGGATGCCGGTGTAAATAACATCTGCTGAATCGGGGCTGGCTGAACCTACAGCCAGGAAACTGCCATTGCCTTCATAAACAAGACTGGTGATATCGAGATAGAAATCTGAAGTAATTGTTGTATCCCACAAAATTGTTCCTGAGGGGTCGATTCGTGTCAGAAGCATTTTGCCGGCTTTGCTTCCTGCGGCAACAATACCGGAGGTGTCGTACCATGCTGAACTGAAGAGACCGTTCTCCTGTGAATAGTATTCGAGTTCAATATCCCGTCCTGATCCGAATTTCACCAGATATGGGTTCCCTGAAAGTCGCCCGCAGCCGATAAAACCTGAATCGGCTGTTGCCCCGATAAAGAATGCACTTCCTTCACCTGCAGTTCTCTGCCAGACAATGTTATCGCTCTCTTTTTTGCAGGAGGCAGCAGCAAGTATCAGCAGGATAAATGGAATGTATTTCCTCATTGAAGAAAAAAATTATTCGAGTGCTTCTGCGAGCTCGTCGGTCATCTCAAGGTTATGGTAAACATTCTGGATGTCATCATCGTCTTCCAGAGCCTCGATGAATTTCAGCACCTTCTTAGCAGAATCCACATCAAGTTTTTTTGTATCGTTAGGGATCCTTTTCAGGCCTGACTCTTCCGGTTCTATGCCAAGGTCAGTAAGTTTCCTGCTTACGCTGCCAAAGTCTTCCTTGGCACAGGTTATTGTTATTGTATCGTCGTCAGCTTCGAAATCCTGTGCCCCGGCATCGATCATCTGAAGCTCAAGATCTTCAAGATTCTGGCCCTCAGTCTTAATGGTAAAAATGCCTTTTCTGTCAAAAACATAGCTCAGAGATCCGTTTGTTCCGAGATTACCTCCGTATTTATTAAATGCCGACCTTACTGATGCCACCGTCCTGTTATTGTTGTCGGTCAGACACTCTGCAAAGACTGCAATTCCATGAGGTCCATAGCCTTCGAATGATGTTTCGAGATAGCTTTCAGCATCAGATCCGACAGCCTTCTTAATAGCTCTTTCGATGTTATCCTTGGGCATATTTGCACCTTTCGCGTTCTGAATCGCCAGCCTCAGCCTGGCATTTGAATCGGGGTCTCCGCCTCCTTCCTTGGCAGCTATTATAATTTCTTTAATGATCTTGGTAAAGATCTTTCCTCTCTTGGCATCGGCTGCCCCCTTCTTCCTTTTGATCGTAGACCATTTATTGTGACCTGACATAAATGTTTTAGTATTAAGGATTATGTGAGTGCAAAATTATACTATTTCTTTCTACTTATGTATTTTTGTGCTTTAAAATTATGGCGTCAGGCAAAAGGCGTCAGACGTCAGGCGTCAGGCATCGGACAAAATCAGGTAATGCCTGTTGCCCGAAGCCGGATGCCTGTAGCCTTGATATAAGTATTTGAATTGTAATGAATGCAGGGTTATCGAAAGTGAATAAGAAAGTTTTTATAGAGACCTACGGCTGCCAGATGAATGTAGCTGACAGCGAAGTTGTTATGTCGATCCTAAAAGATCAGGGCTACAGGGAGACTTCTGATATCGATGCTGCAGGGCTGATTCTGATCAATACGTGCTCGATACGTGAAAATGCTGAACAGCGGATTTGGAGCAGGCTCAGGGCGATAAATCATCTCAAGAAGAAAAACAAGAGTCTTGTGGTTGGATTGCTGGGCTGTATGGCAGAAAGACTTAAGGAAAGGATCATCGAAACCGAAAAACTGGTCGACATTGTTGCCGGGCCCGATGCTTACCGCGACCTGCCAGCCCTGATCAGCCAGGCAGAATCGGGCCATAAAGCAGTAAATGTACTTCTTTCGCGTGAGGAGACTTATGCCGATATCTCACCAGTCCGCCTCGACAGCAATGGTGTCTCGGCATTCGTATCAATAATGAGAGGTTGCAATAATTTGTGTTCGTACTGCGTGGTTCCCTATGTAAGGGGAGGCGAAAGAAGCCGGAATCCGGATTCGATACTCAGCGAGATCAGGGAGCTGGCCGGTGCAGGTTACAGGGAAATTACTCTCCTGGGGCAGAATGTCGACTCATATCTCTATACAAACGGCGATGTATTGACCAACTTTGCATCTCTCCTTGAAAGAACCGCACAGGCATACCCTGATATCAGGATAAGATTCTCGACCTCCCATCCAAAAGATCTGTCAGATGAACTGCTGGAAACAATATCACGGAATAACAATATTTGCAGGCATATACATTTGCCGGCACAAAGCGGAAGCAGCAGAATACTGAAGCTCATGAACCGCGATTACACACGCGAATGGTATATGGACAGGATCGAAGCGATAAGGAGGATACTCCCTGATTGTGCTGTGTCGACAGATATGATCGCCGGCTTTTGCACAGAAACAGATGAAGACCACCAGGCAACTCTGTCACTGATGGAATGGGCAAGGTATGATTTTGCTTATATGTTCAAATACAGTGAAAGACCCGGGACAAAAGCCGCACGAAAACTGAAGGACGATGTTGCCGGAGAAGTGAAAACAAAAAGGCTGAATGAGATAATTGCACTCCAGAACAGGCTTTCGGCAATCTCAAAGAAACAGGACATCGGGAAGACATTTGAAGTTCTCATCGAGGGAGTGTCAAAACGTTCTTCTGATTTCCTTTCAGGCAGGACATCACAGAATAAAGTTGTTGTATTCCCGGCGGAGAAGCACCGGAAGGGAGAATATGTAAGTGTCACCATCGACAGAGCTACCTCGGCAACACTTATCGGGAAAATCTCCAGGTGATTTTTATATCTTTACCTTATCAACTCAATTTCATAAATTTTACAAATCATAAAATATTGAAAACAAAAATTCTCTTCCTGATTTTTCTCAGTGCATTCCTGATCACTATTCCCGTTTCTGCAGAAAAAGACAGGAAAAAGCAGCTCGTTACCGGTATCGTTAATGACAATAAAGGTATGCCTGTTAAAGGAGCATTGATATATGTCGATAATGTGAATACCTGGAAAACGACGGATAAGAACGGGATCTACAAGATCAGAATAAAACCTGATGCATGTATGATATCTGCAACTGCAGAAGATTTCGGTTCCGGGAAGAATGAAATAAAAGGAAAACAAAAAGTCGATATTACTTTAGATGGAATGATCGCCCGTAAGAGCGAAAATGATGACGAAAAAATAAATGTCGGATATGGCGAAGTGGATCAGAAGAACCTCACCCAGCCGGTGAGCAGGCTCAATAAGAAAAGCATTAATAGTGATTCATATACAAGCATCTACGAGATGATCAAAGGGCAGATCCCAGGAGTGGATGTAAGCGGAAGCAGCATAAGAATCCAGGGCGCCAATTCATTCATGGGCAGCACTGAACCGCTTCTTGTAGTCGACGGCATGACTGTGCAGTCGATAGAGGATATTAGTCCAAGGGAAGTAAAATCGATAGAAGTGCTTAAAGGATCCTCTGCCGCCATTTATGGATCGAGAGGTGCCAATGGTGTTATCCTCATAACCCTCAAAGGTGCAAAAAACCTGCAGTAGGAATTACTTCGTATCTTTTGGATTGAACCTGATCTGAAGTTCGTCGAGCTGTCTGACAGATATTTGCGCCGGGGTATCGAGCATTACATCTCTTCCTGAGTTGTTTTTTGGAAAAGCAATGAAATCGCGTATAGAATCCTGTCCGCCGATCATGGCCACCCACCTGTCGAATCCAAAAGCTATTCCCCCGTGAGGTGGTGCACCATATTTAAATGCATTAAGCAGGAACCCGAACTGATGCTCTGCCTCCTCATCGGTAAACCCAAGGACTTTGAACATAAGCTTCTGAACAGCAGAGTCATGGATTCGTACCGAGCCTCCTCCTATTTCGACTCCGTTAATTACAAGGTCATAAGCATTTGCCCTTACCTTGCCCGGGTCTGACTCCATAAGATGTATATCTTCAGGTTTGGGAGAAGTAAAAGGGTGATGCATCGCAAAGAATCTTTTTTCCTCTTCGTCCCATTCCAGTAACGGGAAATCAACCACCCAAAGCGGGAAGAAGATATTCTTTTTTCTAAGGCCGAGCCTGTTGCCCATCTCCAGGCGCAGTTCAGAAAGGGCAGTAAGAGTTTTCTTTCTGTCTCCGGCCAGGATAAGCACCAGGTCGCCCTTGCCTGCCTTGACAGCTCCGGCCCATTTCTCCAGATCGGCAGCTGTATAGAACTTGTCGGCTGACGATTTCAGCGATCCGTCGTTCCCGTATTTCATGTATACAAGTCCCTTGGCACCTACCTGCGGCCTCCTGACAAAATCAGTCAGTTCATCGAGCTGTTTCCTCGAGTACTCTGAACATCCCTCAACACAGATGGCGCCTATATATTCAGCGCTGTCGAAAACCTGAAATCCCTTCCCTTTAACGATGGAAGTCAGATCTGTAAACTTCATGCCGAAACGGAGGTCAGGTTTATCTGAACCGTAAAATTCCATTGCATCCTTATATGGCATCTTAAGGAATTTCTCATTAAACTCAATACCGAGTGTCTCCCTGAAAAGGTATTTTGCCAGTCCTTCAAAAGTATCCAGGATATCGTCTCTTTCAACGAATGACATCTCGCAATCTATCTGTGTGAATTCAGGCTGTCGGTCGGCACGGAGATCCTCATCGCGGAAGCACTTTACAATCTGAAAATATTTGTCAAATCCGGCAACCATCAGGAGCTGCTTAAGTGTCTGGGGCGATTGCGGAAGAGCATAAAAAGTACCGGGTTGCATCCGGCTGGGAACAACAAAGTCGCGTGCACCCTCAGGTGTCGACTTAATGAGAACCGGGGTTTCCACTTCTATAAAACCTTCTGAATCCATATAACTTCTTACAGCCTGTGCCACACGGTGGCGAAGAACAATATTGTTTTTTACAGGTGCCCGCCTCAGGTCAAGATAACGGTATTTCATTCTTAGCTCTTCGCCTCCGTCAGTTTCCTCCTCGATAGTAAAAGGAGGAAGCTCGCTTTTATTTAGAATATCAAGTGATGAAACTTCTATTTCTATTTCTCCGGTGGGGATCTTCAGGTTCTTATTGCTCCGTTCGCGTACTTTCCCTTCCGCCCTGATAACAAATTCGCGTCCCATTCTGCGGGCTTGTTCGCACAGTATGGGATTAGTCTCCATATTAAAAACAAGCTGTGTAATTCCATACCTGTCGCGGAGATCGATAAATGTCATTCCTCCGAGGTCTCTCGATTTCTGGAGCCATCCGCACAATATTACCGACTTCCCTTCATCTTTCAGAGTCAGTTCTCCGCATGTATGTGTTCTGTACATATTATAAAATTTAATTCAGCAAAAATAAGAAAATTTGAGTAAGAGAGAATCATTTTATCTGGTGTCAGGCGAAGTTGCACTGAGCTGTATCAGGGAGTAAAACCAGTGTGACTGAATGAAAGCTCTTTGCAATCCGCTGGCAAATTTTTCTTACTTTTATATTATGTTACAAAACAGGCATGAGAGATTTATGAAGGTGGCGCTGGAAGAAGCAAAAAAGGCATCCGGCAGGCAGGAAATTCCTGTCGGCGCTGTCGTGGTTTGCAGGGATCAGATAATAGCAAGAGCTCATAACCTGACTGAAACACTTAATGATCCGACGGCACATGCCGAGATGCAGGCAATTACCGCGGCAGCTACCTGGCTTGGCGGAAAATACCTGACTGAATGTACAATGTATGTCACACTCGAACCATGTGCAATGTGCGCCGGTGCATTAGGCTGGAGCCAGTTACCGGAACTCGTTTACGGAGCTCCTGATGAAAAGAAAGGATATACTCTGCTGACCGGTCAGCTTCTTCACCCCAGGACAAAAGTGATAAAAGGAGTGCTTGAGGAACAATGCCGTGAACTGATGGTCAGTTTCTTCAGGCGTAAAAGGGAGTGACCTGAATTGAAGGATTACAGGCAAAAATTATTGTTACAAAAAAAAATACGATATGACACTCGATAACGGAAGAACAATTATTAATCTGAGGATCAAGTTGTTTTTTGCAACGATACTTCTGATTGCCTGGCTTATAGTTGTATATGCTGCTGAACTTATAAACTTCCCTCTGCTTGGTTTCAGCGATACAATCTGGACGGTAGCCTTCGTGGCCGTATATATTATTATTGCGCTGATGCCAATGGTAAGAAATGTACAATATGTTTCATTTTCTGACGAGGAGGATCATCTGGTTTTCAGGTACTTTTTTGCCGGTATCGTCGGCGGAAAAAAGAATTCCATCTCTATCAGTAAAAAAAGTTTCTCAGGATATAAATATGAAAAGAAGTTCTTTGGTCTGAAGAGAAGCCTTATCCTCTTTCAGAAAATAGGCCAGGGTGTTGCCAAATATCCTCCTTTATATATAACTGCTTTAAATAAGGATCAGAGAACCAGGCTCTTCAACACTCTAAACCAGTATAATCAGAAGGTGTGATGGTCATTTTCAAATTCCATGAGTTAAATCATTTTTAATGAGTATTATAGATACGAACTTTGAACATTCATCCGGAAATAACACTAACTAAAATTATAATATCATGAACGTAGATAAGATTATGAACAACCTCGAGAAGAAGCATCCCGGGGAAGTTGAGTATTTACAGGCTGTAAGAGAAGTTCTGGAATCGATTGAAGAGGTTTATAATGAAAATCCGCAATTCGATACAGCAAACATTATCGAAAGGATTATTGAACCTGACCGCATATTTACATTTAAGGTTCCGTGGGTTGACGATGAGGGAAATGTAAAAGTAAACCTGGGCTACAGGGTCCAGTTCAACAATGCAATCGGCCCATATAAAGGAGGGCTTCGCTTTCACCCGAGCGTGACACTTTCCATTCTTAAGTTCCTGGGGTTCGAGCAGATCTTTAAGAATGCACTCACCACCCTTCCTATGGGAGGTGCAAAAGGAGGCTCCGACTTTGATCCAAAAGGAAAATCAAATGCCGAAGTAATGCGTTTCTGCCAGTCATTCATGCTGGAGCTCTGGAAACACATTGGACCTGAGACAGACGTGCCTGCAGGCGATATCGGAGTTGGAGGAAGGGAAATAGGATTTCTCTATGGAATGTACAAAAAGCTTAAGGGTGACCATACCGGAGTACTGACCGGAAAAGGAAGCAACTGGGGAGGTTCTCTCATACGCCCCGAAGCAACAGGTTTCGGAGGGATATATTTTGTACAGGAAATGCTTGCTGCTAAAAATGATACACTGAAGGGTAAGACTGTTTCGATATCAGGATTCGGCAACGTGGCGTGGGGCGCTGCTCTAAAGGCTACAGAGCTTGGTGCGAAAGTTGTAACAATATCAGGACCCGATGGTTATGTGTACGATAAGGATGGTATTTCAGGAAAGAAGATTGACTATCTCCTCGACCTGCGTGCATCAAACCAGGATATCGTTAAACCCTATTCTTATACTTTTGAAGGTGTAGAATTTCATGAAGGCAAAAGACCATGGGAAGTGAAGGTCGACATAGCCCTTCCTTGTGCCACACAGAACGAGCTCAACGGCGATGATGCAAGGATGCTTATTAAAAACGGTGTAATTCTCGTTGGTGAAGTATCTAATATGGGATGTACACCCGAGGCCGTGGAAGCTTTTCATAAGAATAAAATAATGTTCGCCCCCGGGAAAGCAGTAAATGCCGGCGGAGTTGCCACTTCAGGCCTTGAAATGACACAGAACGCCATGAAGCTGAGATGGGGCGCAAAGGAAGTCGACGAAAGGCTTCATGAAATCATGCGCAACATTCACGGTCAGTGCGTAAAATACGGAAAGAAAGACGATGGATATATCGACTATGTAAAGGGTGCCAATATCGCAGGCTTCCTGAAAGTAGCAAATTCAATGCTCGATATGGGAGTGGTGTAATTCACGAACTCACCCCCTTTTTCCGCCCCGCTGGCTGGTTCCTTCTCTAAAACAGCCCGCGGGGCTGTTTTTTTAACGCTCGGCCCATGCCCAGATTTTTTGCCTCTCCCCCTACCCCTCCCCCAGGAGGGAGGGGCTTTATATCTGTACAAATATGACTCCCCCTTCTCTCCTGGGAGAAGGGGGGAGGGGGGATGAGGTCAAATCCCCTTAAAGGGGACCTAAAAACAACCCTCCATTAAAATTTATTAATTGATAAAATTTAGCCCCCCTCTGGTGACGAGGGGGGCTGATTTTTTATTATATTTACATGTCTCAACCTCTGTGCTATGTCGTCCGAAATCTCGCTGAAGCATAAAATTGCCCTTGGCTTAATACCGCGTATTGGTGATATAAACGCCCGCCGGTTGGTTGCACACTTCGGAAGTGTGGAAGCTGTATTCAGCGAACCATACCGAAACCTTATTAAAATACCAGGCATCGGCCCCGAGCTGGCAGGATATATAACTGACAGATCGTACCTGAAGACTGCCGAAGAGGAAGCTGAATATGTCACAAAAAATAATATTAAAACCTATTTCTACCTCGACAATGACTACCCTTTCCGCCTGAGGCAGTGTGATGATTCTCCTGTTGTCTTCTTCTTTAAAGGCAGCTGCAACCTCGATTCTCCAAAAGTCCTCAGCATAGTGGGTACCAGAAGCGCTACACCCCACGGCCGTGAGATCTGTGAAAAGATCATCGGAGGGCTGGCAGCAGGGCACCCTGATCTTATAATTGTAAGCGGACTCGCATATGGGATTGATATTTCTGCACATAAGGCGGCGCTCTCTTACAACCTGCCTACAATAGGTGTTCTGGCGAACGGACTGAAAACAATTTATCCTTCAATACACCGGTCGACAGCCATGGCAATGCTGAAGAACGGGGGATTACTGAGCGATTTCCTTTCAGACGCACTTCCTGAAAGAAATAACTTCATAAAAAGGAACAGGATCATTGCCGGTCTGTCAGATGCCACCCTGGTTATCGAGTCTGGAAAAAAAGGAGGTGCACTCATTACTGCTGATATTGCATCATCATACAACCGCGATGTTCTTGCAGTACCCGGTCGGCCGGAAGATCAATGGTCTGCCGGCTGCAACAGCCTGATCAAATCAAATAAAGCCGCACTGGCAGAATCCCCTGAGGATATTGAGTATTTCCTTGACTGGAAGTCGGACAAACCAAAATCACCTGTACAGACATCGCTGTTTGCAGAAATGTCGGATCAGGAAAAAGAAGTTTTTGATCTCCTTTCCCGGGAAAATGAGATGAATATCGATTCTATCTGCCGATCGCTCGAAATTCCTGTAAATAAACTTTCTCCTCTCCTGCTTCAGATGGAATTCAGGGGCCTGGTAAAATTCTATCCCGGCAATCTCTATCGTGCAACTTAATAAATTCAACCTTCAGGTCACTGAGGCTTTTAAACATTTTGCCGGAACACCACTTTTATTCCAAAGTATATAAATATTATACTACCTGCTGATATACTGATATTTATAGATACCCGGAGACTGTTTGCCTGGATATAAATATTTTAATCTTTTTGATTGCCGGTATCTCATTTTTAATAATTTTATTCCTCCTAAAAATTAAAACTTAAATCTATGGATCCCAGAGTACAGCAGTTTATGGCCATGATAAAGGCAAGGAATGCCGGAGAGAATGAGTTCCACCAGGCTGTTCAGGAAGTAGCCGAATCTCTTATCCCCTTTATTGAGGAGAATCCCAGGTACAAGCATGCAAAAATTCTAGAAAGAATTGCAGAACCCGAACGGACGATAATTTTCAGGGTACCATGGCTCGACGATAAGGGAGAAGTACAGATCAACCGTGGGTACAGGATAGAAATGAACAGTGCAATAGGCCCATATAAAGGAGGCCTGCGATTCCATCCCACCGTTAACCTTGGGATCTTAAAATTCCTTGCATTCGAACAGGTCTTTAAAAACAGCCTCACCACTCTTCCCATGGGTGGAGGAAAAGGAGGCTCCGATTTTGATCCAAAAGGCAAATCCGACAACGAAGTGATGCGCTTCTGTCAGAGCTTTATGACAGAGCTGTTCAGGCACATTGGTGCCGACACTGACGTCCCGGCCGGTGATATAGGCGTTGGAGGAAGGGAGATCGGTTACCTCTTCGGCCAGTACAAAAGACTGAAAAATGAATTCACCGGAGTGCTGACCGGTAAAGGTATCGAATGGGGCGGATCGCTTATCCGTCCTGAAGCAACAGGCTATGGCGCCACATATTTTGCCGAGGAAATGCTTAAAACCAGGGGCGAAAGCTTTGAAGGGAAAGTTGTGTCTGTATCGGGTTCGGGGAATGTTGCCCAGTATGCAACAGAGAAAGTTACACAACTCGGAGGTAAAGTTGTTACTGCATCCGACTCCAACGGATTTATTTACGATCCCAAAGGAATTGATCCGGCAAAGCTCAGATATATTATGGAGCTTAAAAACGTAAAAAGAGGACGTATTAAGGAATATGCCGAAAAATTCAGTGTTGAGTATTATGATGACAAGCGTCCATGGATAATTAAATGTGATATTGCCATGCCATGCGCCACACAAAATGAGATCAATGAAGAAGAGGCCAGGATATTAGTTAAGAATGGCTGTATGTGCGTTTCCGAAGGAGCCAACATGCCTTCGACACCGGAAGCTGTTGAAGTGTTCCTCAGTTCTAAAATCCTTTATGGCCCGGGGAAAGCTGCAAATGCAGGCGGCGTAGCAACATCGGGGCTCGAAATGACACAAAACTCTATGAGGCTTCCATGGTCGCGTGAAGAAGTCGACACCAGGCTACATACCATAATGCAGAATATACATGCCACATGCGTCAGATTCGGGAAAAAAGATGACGGATACATCAACTACGTCGACGGCGCCAATATAGGAGGCTTCGTAAAGGTAGCCAATGCAATGATAGCGCAGGGAGTGGTTTAATGAAGCTGGCTGACACACACACACACCTCTACCTTCCGGAGTTTGATGCCGACAGGGATGAAATGATAAACAGGGCATCCGCCTCGGGGGTTGTAAAATTTCTGATGCCGAACATCGATTTAGGTTCCGTCAAAGGAATGATGGAAGCCGCAGAACGATATAAAGATATCTGCCTGCCAATGATCGGCCTTCATCCAACGTCAGTGAAGGATGACTTTCGCGAACAGCTTGGTGAGCTTGAAATGATTGCCGGCAGCCACGATTTCATTGCAGTCGGTGAAATAGGGATCGACCTTTACTGGGACAAAACCCATCTGAAAGAACAGCTGGAATCGATGAAAAGACAAGTCTCCTGGGCAGTAGAAAATAAGGTACCTGTGGTCGTACATTCAAGAGAAGCTATGAATGAGGTCTTTTCAGTTTTAAATGGTTTCTCAGGATCAGGGATCAGCGGCGTCCTGCATGCCTTTTCAGGCACCATGAAAGAGGCAGAGAAGGCTGCTGAAATGAACTTTATGCTGGGAATCGGAGGACCGGTTACATTTAAGAATTCACTTCTTCCTGTTATAATTAAAAATGTAGGAATAAGCCATATCATACTTGAGACCGATTCGCCATACCTGGCGCCTGTACCATACAGAGGCCGGCGAAACGAAAGTTCCTATCTGACAATCATAAACAGAAAAGTATCAGAAATATTCGGGATTAGTGAAGAAGAAAGCGCAGAAATTATCTTTGAAAATTCATGCCGGCTATTTAATCTATGACTATGAAAAAAAATGAGACATCAATACTGATAATCTATACCGGAGGCACTATTGGTATGGTACAGGATCCCAGGAGCGGTTCGCTGGTGCCAATAGATTTTAAACATATCACCAATCATGTTCCGGAGCTTAAGAAATTTGGTTTTGACCTGCAGTCAATATCGTTTAATCCGGTTAAAGACTCCTCTGATTTTGATCCCTCAATGTGGATCAAGATGGCAGAGACAATCGAAAAGAATTACAGCCGCTTCGATGGTTTTGTAGTGCTTCATGGCACCGATACTATGGCATATTCAGCTTCAGCGCTCAGTTTTATGCTCAGGAACCTCTCAAAACCTGTGATATTCACCGGCTCACAGCTTCCTATAGGACTTATGCGAACTGACGGCCGGGAGAATCTTCTGACAGCAATCGAGATTGCTGCAGCAAAACAAAAAGGGAAAGCGGTGGTCCCGGAGGTCTGTATCTATTTCGATAATGAGCTTACCCGCGGAAACCGGACCACAAAATACAGTGCAGAACATTTTGATGCTTTCAACTCACCAAATTATCCACCCCTGGCAGAAGTCGGTTTACATATTAAATACAACAGCGACGATATTCATTACCCGGAAAAAAACACAAAGCTGGTTGTATACAGGACTTTTAACAATAATGTGGCAATCATGAAACTCTTTCCGGGCATCAACAAGAATTTCGTTGATTCCATAATCAATACGAAGGGACTTAAAGGTTTGATCATTGAGACATTTGGTTCAGGGAATGCACCAACAAACAAATGGTTTATCGACTGCCTTAAAAGCTTCATTAAGAAGGGGGGCATAATATATAATGTAACTCAATGTCATGGAGGAAGTGTTGAAATGGGTTTATATGAAACCAGCCGCCAGCTTTTGTCAGCCGGTGTGGTAAGCGGAAAAGATATAACTTCGGAAGCGTCTGTTACAAAGTTGATGCACCTTCTGGGAATCTGCAAAACAAGAGAAGAGGTTATTGAATGCCTTGCTGAATCGATAGCCGGAGAAATCTCCTGAGCCTGTAATTGAAAATATTTTTGTAATTTGCGCCGCCTAAAGAGCCCGCCTTCGCCAAGGCTTCGGCGGGTAAAAGGAGAGATGCAGGAGTGGTTTAACTGGCCCGCCTGGAAAGCGAGTGTGCCTCAAAAGGGTACCGGGGGTTCGAATCCCCCTCTCTCCGCAAAGCTTTAACAAACCCCGCTCAAGCGGGGTTATTTATTTTACCGCTGCTCCGTTAAAAGCTTGCTTTTATAAGGAGCTGTGGTAAAATAAATAATACCCGAAGGGTTTGTTAAAGCTTTGCAGGAACCACCCTAGGGATCATACCGAACGAAGTGAGGCCATAATCCCATTTATCTTTATCTATCGAATCTGAATTATATGGCATGGATCAGGGAAATCCGCATCAACAGGGTTCCCATGACCCAGCACCCAGTACCGGGAACTATTTATTTAGTATCGATCATAATTGGCAGCCCTTTTTCATTTGTCATAAGGATCACCTTTGCATTGGGAGAGGTCGAGATAGCCTTTATCATTTCATACTGAAGAAGCTTATCTGTCAGTGTTGAGGTCAGTATCTTCTGGTAGTCGGCAATACCCTGGGCTTCTACCCTCTTTCGTTCAGCTTCCTGCCTTTCGCGCTGTAGAATGAATGTCATTTTTTGTGCTTCCTGCTCGGCATTTATCTTCGATTCTATAGCCTCTTTCACCGACTGGGGAAGGGTAAGATTTCTCACAAGAAGCTGCTCAAGCATCAGGCCGCGTTCCCTGAAGTTTGACTCAATGGATTTGACTATCCTGTCCTGAAACTCATCTCTCTTTGATGAAAAAAGTGAAACTGCATCATAATAAACTGCATTGTCCCTGATACCAGTCCGGCATATAGGACGAACGATCACGTTCTTGTAATCTACACCTATTTCTCTTAATATCCTGGGGGCCTCGGAAGGGATCACTTTATAAAGTACAGTCAGGTCAACAATGACCTCCAGTCCGTCGGCAGAGAGTACACGAATGGCATCGTCGGTACGGGTAGTGCCCTCGTCATGGATTCCCGACATTGTATAGTTTTCAGTCTTTATATCGAACATGACAACCTTAACCAGAGGGTTGATAAAGTTTAGGCCGCTCTGTAGTGTTCTGTCGCTAACCTTACCGAAGAGTTTCTGAACGCCCACATAACCAGGTTCTACCTGAACTATACAGGCAAATAACAGAAGTACAAAAAACAATACTATCGAAGAAGTCCTTATAAGCTTCTTGTTATCCTTGAAATAAGGTATAGCCTTAGTAACTGCGAAAGCCAGTAAAATTATTATAAGACCAATTAATATCAGGGTCATGGCAGATGATTTTATAATTATTTGTAATTCAAAGGTAACTATATATCTGCTATCTGAATAGCTTCTGGGTGAAATTAACCAGATCATGTCTCCAAACATACATGGTGTGGCCTCCTTCCATTTCACTGAGCTCAGAGTTTATTCCATACTTCGTAAATATCTCCCTGGTCGGTGGAGTATTTTTCGATGCGCCGTCTGATTCTCCTCCAGTTGTAAATATAAAATAGTCTATGGTTTCCTTTAATGTCTGAGCAACAGTCTTAACACGTTCCTCATACTTAACGAAAGTTTCCGGATTACTGGCAAACCATCCGGAACTCATTACATTCACATACGAAAACATGTCAGGGTATTCAACTAATGTTTCAAGCACCTGCAATCCACCCATTGAAAGGCCTGCAATGGCTCTGTACCGGCTATCAGCAAGTACTCTGAAGTTTGATTCAATATAAGGGACTATGTTTTCACCCAGGTCGTGAGCAAAGGTTTCAACAGGTATACTGCCATCAGGCATAACAACGATCATAGGAACTATTTTCCCTTCGGCAAACAGGTTATCAAGTATCCATCCTGCCTTACCCTGACCGGGCCAATTCGTATCATTATCGCCTCCTCCATGCATTAAGTAAAGTACCGGAAGCTTCTTTTTTCCGGCAAAATATAATGGAGGTGTCCAGACAAACATGCGTCTTGTGGATTTTGTGGCTTTTGATTCATAGTAGACTATTGACATCAGGCCATGCGGAACATCTTTTTTCTGCCAGAACAGGTTTTGAATGTTTGGTACAAACTCCACCATTGGACGAAAATCGGCTACCATGGGATTCTTTGGATCATTTACTTTCATACCATCTACCATAAAAAAGTACCGGTAAGCGCTTGGGTTTACATTTGAAGATGTTGTCATTGTCCACACACCGTTATCAGCACGCTCCGTTTTCTCGGCCCTGAGGTCGCCCCCAAGCTGAACCGATTTTGCGTCGGGTGCATAAAGCCTGAAGGTTCCGCTTCCATCCGAGTTTACCTCAAAAGAAATCAGATTATCATTTGGAGTGGGAGTCCTCGGTGTTCTTCCCTGCTGTGCATCCAGGACAAGAGAGGATGCCATAATGAAAAGAATTAAAAGATTTTTATTCATGATTTTGTCAGCTTATTTAGTTAGTTCCACGATCTTGCTTATCTCCAGCTGAGTTGCCGGATTAAAGGATTCGCTGTTCATATAATTCAGCATTGAGCTTAGAAGTTGTTTTGTAACCGGTCGTGCCTCAAGGTTGTCAGTCATGTTTATGCTGCAGACAAGAAGTTTGCCTCTGCCGCATCTTGATTCAAAGGCAAGTGCCAGCCGGCGATTTTCAAACCATGTATCAATGGGCTGAATTATTGGCTTCAGCTCTTTTGGAAATCCGTCAAGGATCATGGCCTGAGAATGGGTAACCGGATCCCACCATTGCCAGTTGCTGTGAGATTCTGTCGGGAAACCGGTGAACAGAGGATGTTCAGGATTGCAGAGTATACCGAGTGTATGGGGCGCCTGGTTATTCGTCCAGGCAGTGTTCCAGAAGATGCTGGAGAAGCCAATAGCCACCTTCGCGCCTCCCGCGTCAGTCACTTTTCCGTTTGTCAGCAGTAAAACTGATCCCCCTTCATTAAGCTTCTTTACAGCTTCATTATCAAGATTATCAGTAACCAGCACCTTGCCGGGATCAGGGCTTATAGCGCCGGGATAAATCCACAGATCCCATTCGTTTTTGAATGGAGTTCCTGAAATCGAAACTTCAAGCTTCAACTTCT
>JAKLFN010000299.1 GCA_022711195.1 Bacteroidota bacterium | reverse complement strand
CAAAATTACGAAATATCCCCTGTCCCCGACCATCAGACCATCAGACCATGAGACTATAAGACTATAAGACTTCTATTTATTGTTTTTCTGATTTGAAAATATTCAAAAATCCTTTATCTTTGCCCCCCGCTTACTGCTCCGTGGTGTAATTGGCAACACGTCTGACTCTGGATCAGAAAAGTTCAGGTTCGAGCCCTGACGGAGCAACCACAATACCGGCTCTTCAGCCGGTATTATTTTACATAGCCATATTTACAAATTGTTAACAAATAGCTTGTTATCAAAGCTACCCTGATTTTTCAGCAACCATTTACCTGATCACAAAATTCAACTGATCAGATAGTTGTTAAACTAATTTAATCGTTATATATTTGAGGAAACAACTTTTATGAATCTGAAATTTCGGATCTACCTTATCCCGTTAGCTTCTATCCTGAATAGCATCAAACCTTTACTGACACTTATAAAAAACAGCTCTTTATTAATCCCGATGGCATTTCTTGCCTGCTCATGCCAGAATTCCGGTAAGGAACTCTACTCTTTTAATCCGGAAACATTGGAAGAGAATGAAATAAGCCTTTCTGAGATAGCGGATGATATTTCTTATATTCCACTCGAAGACAGCATTTTAATTTCGGGTGTTAATGCCAATACCAATCCATTGTTTGTAAATGACAGGATCTACCTGTATGACAGAAATCAAGGAATCCTGAAATTTTCGCGTTCAGGGAAATTTCTTGGAAAGATTGGAAATAAAGGAAGAGGACCCGGCGAATATTTGTATGGCCATACTTATACTGCTGACCCAAATACAGGATCCGTATATCTGAATGATCTAAACAGTCAGATAAAAGTCTACTCCCATAGTGGCAATTACCTGAGAAGTATTTTACTGGATGAATATCAGGGTTCAATAGATGTTTTGGATTTCTTCAATGATAAACTATTTGTCTCATTCAACTTTCAATTCGGCGAAAACTTCAAATATGAGTGGGTATTTCTTGACACCCTTGGAAACATAGTTGCCAAAAAAGAGCGGTCAATTCCAATTTTTAAAAGCAACTTTCTGGTGGGTGGAGGAACATTCCATTTTAATGATAATTTGAACTTTTGGCATAATTTCACCGATACTGTCACAACTTTCTCAGGTGACCTGACATACAAACCTGCCTTTTTACTCGCACAGGGAGCCTTCAGGTTGCCAAAGCAGTATGTTGATGATCCGCTTAAAATGATTTCTGATTTTATAAGCTTTGAACAGATTCTTGAAACGAATCGATTCCTTATTTTAAGGTATAACTTTTATAATGGAAAGAACAGTCTGGTACTGATCGAAAAAGACAAAAAGAAATCTTTTTTGTCTTATTATAGCTTTGATGATCTGAACGGGCTTTTAAATGATCTGGATGGAGGGATAAAATTCCAGCCCCGTGGCTATCTGCTTGAGGATGGAAGAGAATATTTGATTGAACTTAAGGAAGCTTTAAGGATTAAAGCATTCTCAAAAAGTAAGGAATTTGAAAATTCTGCAACTCAGAATCCTGAAAAGAAAGCTGCATATAAAAAAATGGCAGATAGCCAAAGAGAGACCGCAAATCCTGTGGTTATGATCGTAAGACTGAAAGACTGAAAGACCACAAGACTGAAAGACATTTTCCGTTTCTGTCATTTCAGCATGTAAAGCCCGCTTGCATGACCTGGAAGTTCAACGCTGAACGACTCTGCGTATCTCCCGAGTTTACGCCCCGACCACATATCAGTGACTTTTGCCTTCTGAAGCCCGATATCTGCAAGGTCAATCCTGACTTCTGCCTGCGATTTATCGTCTGATACATTGAATAAAGCCAGGTAAGTGGCTCCGGTTCGTGAATTTTTGGACGTCACTGCGATTTTGTTGTCTTTCCTGAAAATCTGACGCACTCCTTCTCCGTTCCGATGCATTTCAAGAACCTTTCTGTTTGTAAGAAGCGAAAGGGTGAACTGGTCATTGTCGGGAAGGTGTCCTCCGAAGAACAACGGCGATCTGAATATTGTAAATAATGTCATAAGCGAATACTGCTCGTCAGGAGTCAGGCGGGTCATCCTGGGCTTTCCTCTTTCACCACGTATGGCTATATGTCCCAGGGGGATCATATCACAATCGGGCCAGGTTCCCGGTGCGATATAAGGATACCAGTCCTGGCTGACATCCAGCAGGTGGGTAACATCTCCCCAGATATCCCATACATCGTTTACCATTCTCCACATGTTGGCATTCCTGCTCACATGGTCTGCAGCCGACACGGGAGTCTCTCCCGGAGAGGTACTGAACACTATTGGCCTTCCGCATTTGTCGATTGCTTTTCTGATCATTTCAATCTCGTCGCGGTGGTAAGGTTTTGACAGATCGTCAACCTTGACAAAATCGACACCCCATCCGGCATACAGCTCGAATAATGAATCATAATACTCCTGTGCTCCCGGCTTTCCGGCAACAATGGTATAATTATCCCTGAGCCATATGCACTGCATTTCAGTCGAGTATATCTGATCGGCAGTTACGTTTCCGGCACCTTTTACCGGCAATTTTCTTTCGACGGCTATTTTCGGCACACCCCGCATTATGTGGATGCCGAATTTGAGACCTTTTCCATGTACATAATCAGCCAGCTCCCTGAAGCCCGTACCCCCGGCAGCAGAAGGGAATCTGTTGACTGCAGGCAGATATCTCCCGTATTCATCTCCCTACTTATTTGATAGAGACAATCTAAAGAGAAGAAGGGTAGTCTATGAATTGTTTAAATATTTAATAAATAATTGCGATGAAATAAACTTACCATTTGCTCCA
>JAKLFN010000298.1 GCA_022711195.1 Bacteroidota bacterium | reverse complement strand
TATCATAGCATTCCTGATAACCTTTGTCATAATCGTGATACTTGTTCATTTCGTGGGATTGATAGTCGACAAGTTTATCGAGAAGATCTCCCTGGGAGTGCTGAATTCATTGCTTGGACTCTTTTTCGGCCTCTTTAAAACAGCCCTGATCCTGAGTGTGATTTTCACAGTTATGAATGCCATAGATGCAAAGCACAGGTTTCTGCCCAGGAAAACTATCGAGGAATCAAGACTGTACAGTCCGATTGCTGATATTGCACCGGCTTTGTTCCCCGTAATCGGGGAAGGCAGTTTCGACAAGAGCTTCGACAGGCTGAAAAGGAAGCCTGAGACCAAAAAGGACCCGGCTGAGACAACGATTTAAGCGCCTTTGCTATATTTGCAGTCCGGATTAAATGACAAATTATGAGTTTTGTTGAAGAACTGAAATGGAGGGGCATGATCCATGACATCATGCCGGGTACGGAGGAACTGCTGAAGAAGGAAGTTACCCTGGGATATATCGGATTTGATCCGACTGCCGACTCCCTGCATATCGGACATATGGTTCAGGTTATGCTGCTTGTTCACTTTCAGCGGTCGGGACATGTTCCGATAGCTCTTGTCGGCGGTGCGACAGGAATGATCGGGGATCCGTCGGGAAAGTCGGAAGAGAGGAATTTTCTGGATGAGGAAACTCTCCGCAGAAACCAGGAATGTATAAGAACACAACTCGCACGATTTCTTGATTTTTCACCTGAGCGAAAGAACCGTGCCATTATGGTGAACAACTACGACTGGATGAAGGAATATTCATTCCTTGGTTTTATCCGGGAGATAGGAAAGCATATCACGGTTAATTACATGATGGCCAAGGATTCGGTTAAGAAAAGACTCGGAGCCGATGCAAAGGAGGGGATGTCATTCACCGAGTTTTCGTATCAGCTTGTCCAGGGCACCGATTTCCTTCATCTCTATAATGAACTGGGCTGCAGGCTCCAGATGGGAGGCTCGGATCAGTGGGGAAACATAGTAACCGGCACTGAACTGATAAGGAGAAAGACCGGGGGAGAGGCTTTTGCAATGACCTGTCCGCTTATCACCAAATCGGACGGCACCAAATTCGGCAAGACAGAGTCAGGAAATGTCTGGCTCGACCCGGAAAAGACCTCACCTTACCATTTTTACCAGTTCTGGCTCAACGTATCGGATGAGGATGCCGCCAAGTACATTAAGATATTCACCCTCCTCGACAGAATCACCATTGAAGAGCTTACAGAGGCCCACAGGGAGGCGCCCCATGAGAGGATACTTCAGAAGCGTCTGGCTGAGGAGATGACCGTGATGGTACATTCGCGCGAGGATTTTGAAGCTGCCGTTGAGGCTTCACAGATACTCTTCGGAAAAGGAACCACCGAGTCGCTGAAAAGAATGAATGAAAGCACCTTCCTGTCGGTCTTCGAGGGAGTGCCGGTGTTTGACATCAGCATGGAAGTGATCGGCAAAGGAGTGAGTGCGGCAGATTTATGCGCCGAACACTCGGCGGTGTTTGCATCAAAGGGCGAACTGAGAAGGCTTGTACAGGGCGGCGGAATGAGCATCAACAAGGTCAGGATCGATAATCCCGATATGGTCATCGGCGCCGATATGCTTCTCAACAATAAATACCTGCTTGTCCAGAAAGGCAAGAAGAATTATTACCTGCTAAGGGTAAGCTGACTGAGGGACTGCGGCTACCTGATAAAGTCGGCGGCAATTATCGACACATCATCGAACAGGCCCGGGTTCTTATCAGGGATCCCGAGTTTATTCAGCATTTTCCTGACATTTTCCTCAACAGGCCGTTTGTTCTTGATATGCTTCACTATTTCATCAGTAAGTATTTCTTTCCCGTCATCTCCCTTCAGGTCTGAAAGGCCGTCGGTATAGCATACGATCTTTGAATTATGGGTAATTTCTATTACCTCATTTTTAACCGGAGGGATCTTATCTATCATTCCTATGCCCACACAAGCGGAATTGAGGTGGGAGACCTGCCGTGTTACATTGTTGAACAGAACGGGAGGATTATGTCCGGCGTTGAGGTATTCCAGCATTCCTGACAGGTGGTTGTAGCGGGCGACGAAGAATGTGATGAACTTGTCTCCTTCGGCATTTGTCCAGATAAGGTTATTTAGTTTCCGGACAAGTGTTTCGAGTTCGATATTGCTGGTGAAAAGCGCCCTGAGCCCGGCCTGGAAGTTCGACATCAGAATTGCTGCTGCTATTCCCTTTCCTGAGACATCGGCGATGCAGAATCCGGTTTTGGAAGAGGAGAGCCTTATGCAGTCGTAATAATCTCCCCCTACTTCATAATGAGGATAATAGAAACCGGTTATCCTGAAATTATCATTCACCGGCATCGACTTGTTGTCGGGGATCAGTTTCTGCTGCATTCTGGCAGCAAGTTCGAGCTCCTTCTTCAGCGCTTCCTGCCTGAGACTTTCCTTGAAAAGCCTTTTATTCTCGATTGCAACAATGATGATCCTCGATATTGTCTGAATGAAGTTGAGATGACTGATCACGGGGCTCATGCCCTCGCGGTCTTCCTCGATGTCGCCTATCAGTATGAAAGCAAGGGGTGTATTGTTGTTGAAAACCGGGATAAGTATTTCAAGTCCCTCAATGCCCAGGTTTTCATTTCTTATTTCTGTTTCAGTGTAGTGAAGGAGTTGTTTTTCAACGTCGATACCGGTTTCGAACTCAGTGGGGAATCCTGCGTTCAGGATGCATTCCCAGTGAAGGGAATGCTTAAAAATGATTATTTTACCTATCCCCAGGTTATTTCTGAGAATGGAGTCATATTTTGATAAAAGGTCTTCGG
>JAKLFN010000297.1 GCA_022711195.1 Bacteroidota bacterium | reverse complement strand
GCCACCAGTGAAAATATGTTATGGAGTGGTCGTTTGAGTTTTCCGGTTCTGCCTGGTCGTTGATTGAAGTTATATCTCTTGTCATCCTGCTTGCCTTTATTGTGCTGCCGAAAGCAATTGTCGGAGCGGGAAGTGGTCTTGTGTTCTCTTTTTTATAGGGTATCCATACCTTCATCTGTCCGGGGCCCCGGTTGTTCCATAAAGCATATGGGATCAGGATTACTTGTTGTTCAGGAAGCAGCTCGATCTTTCCGTCGAGAGTCTTCCTGGTTCCTGAGCCTGTTGTCTTTATTACTTTAATGCCTCCCAGGAGAGAGTCGGCAAAAACCGATGTCATTTCTGCATCCTTGTTTACCAGGAGATTGAGAATCCTTCCCCCGGGGTTGTCGGGCCACTCGGCACAATAAATTACAGGGCCTCTCTGAATTGCCATCTTACCATCATCAGCCTTGACTCTTTCGTCAGCGATAATCTTCCTTATATTCATAGGGAACTGAAGTTCAATCTTATCTCCCTTCTCCCATCTTCTTTCAATAAAAGCATATCCATTTTTAACTTCATAATCAGCCTGTTCGCCGTTTACTTTTATAGTGAAAGCAGCTGTATCCTTATCGATGAATTTATAAAGATCTCCCGGTATTGCTTCATTCAGGGCCCAGCCTGGGATTCGTGTTTTCAGGATGAATTTTCCTGATTTTTCAGGAAAGACCGACAATTCCACATCGCCTTCCCAGGGAAAACCTGCTTCCTGGATTATTCTGACTTTCCCGTTGGTAGTGGTAAGCTCTGATTCATTGGACATATAGAGGTTTATGTATATGTCTTTCCCGTCGACGGCATAGATGTATCCGGGAATGGCGGGAACAAACCGTGCAACATTCGAAGGGCAGCAGGCGCATCCGAACCAGGCCTGGCGTTGGTGCTGTCCCTCTGACTCCAGCGGGTTGGGATAAAAAAACCTGTCGGCAGAGAGGGATACCCCGGAAAGCGCTGAATTATAAAGCGTCTTCTCGAGAATATCAATATACTTAGCTTCGCCATGCAGCAAAAAGAGCCTGTGATTCAGGAAGATATCACCAATGGAGGCACATGTCTCACAATAAGCCGACATATTAGGAAGGTTGTAGGGCTCTGCAAAACCTTCATTTCCACCGGTAGCTCCTATGCCTCCAGTAATGTACATCTTCCTGAAAGTTATATCCTCCCATATTTTGGTAATTGCATTCAGGTATGATTCATCATTCTCGATCGCAGCAATATCAGCCATCCCTGAATACATATAAGTAGCCCTCACCGAATGTCCTACAGCCTCATCCTGCTCAGTTACCTTTTTATGTGCCTGGTTATACTGACTTCCATTTTCCCGTATGTCGAGAAAGAACTTTGCCAGGTCGAGATATTTCCTTTCGCCTGTCACCCTGTAAAGCTTTACAAGACCCATTTCAATAACCTGGTGGCCGGGATAGACACGTACACGGTCCCACCCGAAATCCTTATTCACCAGGTTAGCTGATTTGAGGGCAATATCGAGCAGAGTTCTTTTGCCTGTAGCCTGGAAATGTGCTGCTGCAGCTTCATAAAGATGTCCGAGATTATAAAGCTCATGGCTTAAAATTGAATCGAGCTCCCATCTCTCAGGGCTGGCCCAGGGATGAAGGCCTTTACCCCCATGCATTTCAGCAATGGTACGGTTTGTATAAAGATATCCGTCATCCTCCTGTGCCAACCCTATTTTATATATAAGAGTGTCGAGATATCTCTCCAGCTGATGATCAGGAAATGTTTGCAGGGAGTAGCTGGCGCCTTCAATTATTTTGAAAACATCAGAATCGTCGAAAGGATAGCTTCCGACAAATCTTCCGGTGTCGAGTCCTCCGGCGATCTCAAAGTTTCTTACCCTGCCGGTCGATTCACAATATGAAAATGCGATCGGAATAGTGACTGTTGCGTTTTTCTTAATCCGGGGCGCCCAGAAGTCATCGGTCAGTTTAACTTCAGTAAAAGGCACCGGCTTAATTGGATAATCGCCACCTGTCTGTTTCTTTTCGCATGATGAAAGAACCAGAATAATTAAGCAGGCCGGGAGAAGTACATTACCTGAGAATTTCATATTAATAATTATAAGGCCTGAAAGAAATTTAATCCCCCTCTCCCGCTTCAGGCGGAAGCTTTGGGGAGAAGTTATTTTTTCATTTCCAGCATAACCACCGATTTTGATGGCATTGTTACTGTAAGAAGACCGTCTTTCATTTTAAATCCGTTAAATACCTGGGGCTTCACAGTCTCAGGTTTTTCAAATGTATTGAATGCCGCCATCTCCTTTGCTGTAAGCACCTCGCCTGTAATTGTCTTAAAGACATCGCCTATCAGATGGCACGAAAGTGTGATATCCTTATTAGGATTAAGGTTTGCTATGGAGATGTGAACCTTACCCTCCTTATCGACAGATGCAGAAGCAGTTATTGCCGGTATGCCCCTGTCGTCGACCACATAATTCTCGCATGTGAGATCGATGTTAAGAAGGCGTGCATCCTGGTGAACACTGAACATCCTGAAAACATGGTATGTCGGCGTAAGCACCATCTTATCATCTTTTGTGAGGATAACTGCCTGAAGTACATTCACAACCTGTGCCAGGTTGGCAACTTTGACCCTGTCGGCATGCTGATTAAAGATATTCAGATGAATGGCTGCCGTAATAGCGTCCCTGAGGGTATTCTGCTGGTACAGGAATCCGGGATTTGTCCCTGGCTCGACCTGGAACCAGTTGCCCCACTCGTCAACAACAAGGCCTTTTGTATTCCTGGGATCGTAACGATCCATAATTGCCTTGTGTGCTTTTATTATCCTGT
>JAKLFN010000296.1:1231-2853 GCA_022711195.1 Bacteroidota bacterium | reverse complement strand
AAGGAAGAAGAATATAAAGGCTCCTTCTCATAACTATTGGTTTAATTACAAATTTAAGAAAATTGTCATCAAACCAGTAGTTTAAGGATGATTAAAAAATCACAATTTTTTTCCGGACTTTTCTTTTCTTCTTCTCCACAGGATGATGAAGAAAATGATGCCGAAACCGAGCAGCAGCCACAGGTACCACATTCTCCTCTCTTTTTCAGGCTGGACCTCAGGTGTAACAACATCAGTAGTTGTAGTACCGGTATCTTTCGGTTTAAGGATGCTTTGAGCAAGTGCATCGAGATCCTGTGCCGAAATCGTGCCGCCTGATTTTGTTACGATATAATTCTGAAGATCGGTCCATGTTTTAAGTCCGAGCTTATGGATATCTATCCCGGAGAGAATGGCTTTCATGTCACCTTCAGCGTATTTTTCGAGAAGGTCGACTGCCGCCTGTGTCAGGACATTATCCATTATGGCTATCTTCAGGGCCAGTTTATCGACCTCTTCAGTGCTGATATTATTCTGTGCTGCCAGATCCCTTATATAAGAAACAACGTCGTCGACACTACCGAACTCCTGTCCCTCAATATCAGCTTTCTCGATTATTTTCCTGAGCTCATCGCCAGCACGGTTCTTCTGCATTTCAGTGAATGCTGCAATCTGTTTTCTTGCGACCACAGTGCTGTATTCCGGCCTGACAACCTTTTCGGGAGCCTCAAAAGTGACAGGTACCTCGGCCATGGTTATGTTTCCGTATTTGTCGGTGAGAATAAATTTCAGCCTGTCGATACCTTCTGCTCCCGGCAGCCGGTAGCTGAAAATGGTGTCATTTACAACGAAGGTCTCTGTGGCGATCAGTGAGTCTCCCAGCCATTTCTCAACAGTAAGAACAGATCCCGGTTCTGTTTTCAGAGGGAAGATCAGGGTATCTCCTGAAACAACAGATTGTTCGACGCTGAAATCAGCAGTAAAATCTGTTTTTGGCAACACAACTCCAGGGACCTTTATCGTATCGTTCTCAGCATCAATATTAAGGTTAAGATTTTGTGAGAATTTTTCACTGCCCGGGGCTTCGAAAGAAAGGATATACTCTCCATGTTCTGCATCAAACTCGAAGTCGCCGGTAAAAGGATCAGTATACGTCTCTACCGATTTGGTGGCATCCTTAATGTTTTGTGATCGGACAAGAATAGAATCGCCCGTGGTTTCGTTAAGGTCCTGGACTGACACATTGCCACGGACCGTAAATTTACGCGGATGCCTGTCAGAGAACAGCTCTATTGAGTAAATATCTGTCAGGCCATAACCCCCTTCATCAATCATTGCATAATAAGCAGAAAATCCGTCGCTGAGAGGATGAAAGAAGAGGTCGTCGTCGGTTGTATTAAGAGGGAAGCCAATATTAACGGGAGAGGACCACTCACCGTTTTCGGAGAGTGTAGAATAAAAGATGTCGTATCCGCCCATGTTATAATGGCCTGCGGAGCTGAAGAACAGGGTCTTGTCGTCATCGCTGAGGAAAGGTGTATCCTCATTGTATTCAGTGTTTATAACAGGACCGAGGTTTATTGCAGGGCCCCAGGCATCGGAGCTGTCGCGGTGTGACATATAGATATCAAGGCCTCCAAGAG
>JAKLFN010000296.1:0-1221 GCA_022711195.1 Bacteroidota bacterium | reverse complement strand
AGGACCGAGGTTTATTGCAGGGCCCCAGGCATCGGAGCTGTCGCGGTGTGACATATAGATATCAAGGCCTCCAAGAGTTCCTTTCCTGTTCGAAGTGAAATAAAGACTCTTGCCGTCGTGGGATAGTGTTGCATGGCTTTCCCAGTATTTGGTATTGATATTATCGTTCAGCTTTAAGATATTCGACCAGCGGTCGTTGTTTATTTTCCGTGTCACATAGATATTGCCATCATAATCGGTGCCACGGCGGTAAATATAGAGCTCATCACCGTTGTGCGAGAGTGAGGTCGCATAGTTGCCGCTCTCCTGTCCAAGGCCGAGGTCAGGAATAATATTCAGGGGATTAGTCCACTTTCCATCAACCTTTCTTACATAATAGAGGGCTTCCTGGAATGGCTCCAGCCTGTTATAGATCATTGAATTCTGGTCGCCCGAAACAACAGGATTAAGATCAGCATTCTTATCATTGATGTTCTCCCCGAGATTTTTCTTCCTGACGTACAGGGGAGTCTTCATCAGTTCCCTGGCATTAAGGCATGATTGAATCTGGAGGTTGACAACTTCGGGATTATATACTTTTGTATCGAGGTTTTTGTTGAAGAGCTCATAAGTTTCCAGTGCTTTATCGATCTGGTTGTTGATCCTGTATGCATTTGCCAGGTAATAATAAGCATCGTAGGGAGCTGATGCCTCCTTGAATTTTCCTTCCTTGTACGAGGGATTAATATTTTTGACAGCCTCTTCAAGAAATGAAATGGATTTTTCCTTCTCCTCAGGGATATTTACATAGCATTGCCCTATCCTGTACTTCAGGTTAGCATTTGTAGGGTATGATTTTATGAGTTCAAGATAGAGCCTGAGGGCTTCCTTGTATTCTTCGAAAAGAACGTAGCCTTCAGCTTCAAAAAATTTCATCCTGTTTTCAATTCTTGCCTGCGGAAATGTGATGTTTATTGCCAGCAGCGCTATCATTATAGTCAGAAGGAATTTCTTCATGATAATCTTAAGACCTTACACAGGCAGGAAGGGTTAAACAAAGTATTTCTAAAGTTCAGGGTACTAATATAACAGAAATATTAGACAAAATGAACAAACCGGCAATGCTTTTTCAACTGCCGGCTTCTGCTGTTTATCAGATAAAACTTTCCAGGACTGATACTTCTGCAGCGATTATTATGCTAAAGAAATCAGTTAAGGTCCGGAGAATAGTTTTCGAGAATT
>JAKLFN010000295.1 GCA_022711195.1 Bacteroidota bacterium | reverse complement strand
CTGAAACGCCCTTATGAAATTTAGAAAGGTATATCTTTTTAAATCCCATCTTGGAGGCTTCCCTTATACGCTGTTCAATTCTTGAAACAGGTCTTATCTCACCCGAAAGACCAACCTCGCCGGCCAGGCATACCTCACGCGAGACAGGTATGTCGAGATTTGATGAGAGAACGGAGCTTATTATCGCCAGGTCGATTGCCGGGTCGGCTACTTTTATTCCACCTGCAATATTCAGGAATACATCTTTAACGGCAAGCCTGAATCCGGCTCTCTTTTCAAGAACGGCAAGAAGCATGTTAAGCCTGCGGATATCGAAACCTGTTGCACTTCGTTGTGGTGTTCCGTAAACGGCACTGCTCACCAGCGCCTGCGTCTCGATCAGGAAAGGACGAAGACCGTCGACAGTCGCAGCAATGGAGATGCCGCTGAGCGACTCTTCATGCTGGTTTATGAACATCTCGGAAGGATTGTTCACCTCCCTGAGCCCGGCCTCTACCATCTCAAAAATACCAATCTCCGACGTCGATCCGAAACGGTTCTTGGCTGACCGGAGTATCCTGTAAACATAATTATTGTCGCCCTCAAAGTAGAGCACAACATCAACAATATGTTCCAGGACCTTCGGCCCTGCAAGAGTTCCGTCTTTTGTGATGTGCCCGATAAGGAATACCGGTATGCCTGTTCCCTTCGAATACTTAAGCAGCTGTGCTGCGCACTCCCTTACCTGTGAAACCGAACCTGCCGATGATTCGAGCATTGAGGTGCTGATGGTCTGGATGGAATCGATTATTATAAGTCCTGGTTTCAGCTGTTCGGAGTGGGCAAGAATATTTTCCAGTTCTGTTTCGCATAGAACATAACACTGTGGATTGGATACTTTCAGCCTCTTTGCCCTGAGGCTTATCTGCTCTTCACTCTCCTCACCGGATACATATAATATTTTTGTCTGTTTCAGGGCAAGTGCAAGTTGAAGGGCAAGTGTCGATTTGCCAACGCCTGGTTCTCCGCCGATAAGCATCAGCGATCCGGCAACCATTCCGCCGCCAAGTATCCTGTCGAGTTCTTCCAGTCCTGTCTTCTGGCGTTTCTTTTCATCGGAACTGATGCTGTCGAGCAGCTCCGGTTTCTTCTTTTCCCTGCTTTCAATAAATGAAATATTGCGTGGCGAAACAGGTGCTATTATCTCTTCGTGGTAGGTGTTCCACTCCTTGCACGAAGGACACCTGCCGATCCATTTTGCCGATTCGGTCCCGCAGTTCTGGCACACAAAGACTGTTTTGGATTTGGCCATTTGTTCTTCCTTTTTTAGCCCCCGATACCACCTAAACAGGGATTAATATATTGTATTTTAATCAATTATCCTGTGGATTATGTCTTAAAGCCCGCTTCAGCTGGTTGGGGCTCTTTTATTCCTGCCATACATGACAAAGATCGAAATTATCCCGATGATTATTTCAAAAACGATCTGCGATTCATGGGAAATAAGTGCATAGGTAAGACCATCCTCGAGGGAAACTCCATGAAGTACGATCAGCACCCTTGAAACGGCATAATGAAAAGCTCCGAAGCCTGCCTGCACAGGCACCGACATTCCGAGCCCTCCGACAACAAGGATTATCAGCGAATCATAAAACGATACATCAGAAGTGCTTTCGAGACAAAAAACTATTACCCAGGTCATAAAAGCATAACTTATCCAGATAAGGATGGTGAGTATAATGAACTCCCATTTTCTTTTAAGGCTCATGATGGTCTTCAGTCCCGTGATAACACCCTTTGCCACATCAAACAGCTTTGAAAAGAATCTGATCTTCCTCAGGTTCTTACGGTAGCGGATGACGAAAAAGAGTGAAGCAAAGCCGGCAACAAAGAGCGCCGACCAGAATATCCAGGAAAAGAGCGACACGGTAAGCACCTTTTCCCTGAATGGCAGAAGGATGCTCTCATTCAGAAATTCATTTATTATGGCGCCGCTCGTAAAAAGTATTACAATAAGAAAAGCGATCACCGAAAAAAGGTCAATTGTCCTTTCTATAATTACTGTTCCCACAAGCTTGTCGACAGGGATCTTTTCTTTTTTCCCGAGTACAACGCATCTTGTTATTTCACCGATGCGGGGGAGGGCCAGGTTTGCCATATAGCCTATCATCAGGGCATGGAAGGTGTGCCAGAATGAGGGATTAGAATCCAGCGGGTGAATCAGCAGCTGCCACCGGCGTGCACGAAGAAGGAAAGCCACCAGGCCGAAGATCAGGGCAGGAATGAGCCAGATATAGTTGGCCTCCCTGAGATTTGAGGCTACTCTTTCGAAATCGACCTTCCGGAATGAGAGCCATAATAAAAATACTCCTGCGGCAAGAAATCCGAGGAACTTCAAGGCCTGTATCAGGAACTTCCGGAGGTTCAAATCAGTCTGTTTGTTTTTGTGTCGGGGAAAACGATCTTTGGCCGGAATTGTTTTGCCTCAGAGATTTCCATTGAGGCATACGACATAATAAGAAGTATATCGCCAACCTGTACTTTACGTGCTGCAGCGCCGTTGAGGCAGATAACACCGGAGCCGCGCTCACCTTTAATTACATATGTATCGAGGCGTTCGCCGTTGTTAACATTGACCACCTGTACCTTTTCATTCTCTATAATGCCGGTTGCATCCATCAGATCCTCATCGATGGCAATGCTGCCTATATAATTAAGGTTCGCTTCTGTAACAGTAACCCTGTGGATCTTTGATTTTAGTACTTCGATTTGCATAACCTGATATCAGATGTATTATGACTGAGGGCAAAGTTAATAACCTTTTGGTTCACATCAATGGTATTTTCACATTATCTATAAGCCTTATCTTCCCTGCCCTGACAGCTATACATGCAAA
>JAKLFN010000294.1 GCA_022711195.1 Bacteroidota bacterium | reverse complement strand
CAATTTATGATTTTTTTGGGGCTGAAAGTAATGAAACATTTCCTCCATTAAACCGTTTATCTTAATAAAAATCAGATACAGATTCATGAATGAAATACCGATAATGAGTTTTCTGATTTACTAGTAAAGGAGGTGGCTGACGAATAATCTAGCAATAACAAAAAAGTGCTAAGTATACAATCTATTGAAAGGTGAAACAAATGAAAAGAAAGTTTATGCTTGTGATCGTTTTAGTAATCACATTAGTAGCTAGCAGCTCAGCGTTTGCTCAAACTGACATCACCGATCTAAGTACTACTTCTCAACTGGCGGAATTAGAGCCTTACATTACCACAACAAAGGATGGAGGAATCTTCCGCCAAGAGTTGGATTATCCTGCAGCAATTAAAGCAGGATTTTCACCAGACATACTGGATCTCGCTTCGGAGATGGTCGCATCTCAGAACGAATATGCAATGCTTGTGGAAACTAATAACAAAGTAGATGATATCAGCAATTTCTCACCTGACCCAAGTCGATTCCCTAGATTATCTAATTTTTTTCTAGAGATGAAAAACAAGGGGTCCGCGCCTAAAAGTCAAAACTCCATCACAGCGGATCCACCAGCATGTGGAAACTGGGATTATCCAGTTCCAAATTACACACCTTCTAGGGTTCCATTTTCTGGATATAGTAATCCGAGCCAGACACTGATCAACTGGGGATTCCATAAAACAGCTGGATATGGTTGTGGTCAAGATCCCTTCGTTACTTGTGATAATGATTATACAAGAGGACGGTCATACACCGGCGCTTATGGAACTTGCTCTTCTCCGAGGTTTAGAGATCAGGGCATTGTAACCTCCACTTCAAGTTTCAATATTCAATACGGCGAACCTAATCCTGAGATTCTTTCTTATCTCTGGCCATACTGGAATTGGGGAGTGTATGTAAAATATTGGCATGACACTTATTAGTTCTCGGAAGCAAATATGAGATGTGAAGGTGCTCAGCTTTTTTGGCTAGGCACCTTCATTGGAGAAGAAATGAAAAACAGAAAAACGACATTAATAATCATTTTAGCTTTGGTACTCGTCATCCTTGTTCTCCTAGAAAGCTCGACCCATTTCGTTCAGAGGATTATCGATGACATTTTGTACGATAATTACCATCATTACCTTCAATGTGAGGATCTCCCAGAGATTACCGTGGTTGAAAACGCCGTCGCAGAAAATCAGGAGATAATAAGAGAGATCGAAGGTCTTTCTGAAGGCCAGGTTACAATCAGCGTTGATGCATCATCATGTCCAGGAAGAGGAAGTATTGTAATTTATTTTCCTTCACATACAGTCAGAGAACAAATAGAAGATATTCTGGGCGGCAAATCTTTTTATGGTATTCCAGTAACCCTTATAAACTGGTAATTGCCGCTAGATGATCAGGTAATCTTTGATGAGATGTATCCCTTTGAATACTCCTTGGAAAACTGATCGAGTTCAGGAAGTATATAATGAAGGCCTGCCGAAATTAGAAGAACTTTATGGAAGGAATTAGGATGCGCAAATACTCTTTGGTCTGCTTTCTCATTTTGTTATTAGCCGCCTGCACGAGGCAAACTTATCAAGCTCCTCAATCCGGGGATGGCACTGCTTTGCCAGGTCCAACTGAGACTAAGCCAATCGCAACAGTACCAAATCAGGTGGAAGTAGCTACACCGGCGGAGGGAATCGACGTGCAAACCGTCACTGCTGATTGGGAGAGTCTCTATACAGTGGATAAACCCACCCGCGACCGGGAGGTGATTATCCGAATTCTCGACGATCTACATGACCGTGCCATGGCTCAAATTGACAAAGCCGGATGGTATCGCGAAGGACTATCATTTTCTGAAGCAGAAGACATCCCAAATATCTCCACCTGGGTCCATGTTACAGAGCCAGAAACACACAAATTCGACAGCACGGTAACATTTTTTTATTATCCCGAAATCTACGGTCCGGATTCCATGCAACCTGCCTGTGTTCTCTCTCCGGAGGGGGATTACGGCAAAAATTACAAGGTTGACAATAACGGCGAAGCCTATTTTTATAATCGGTCAGGTCCGGAAGAAGTGTTTTTTCCACATGATTTAATTCTCGATCCTTTTAGTGGAATGAAGGAAATGCCTGAGAAAACCTGGGAGAATTTGGGTTGGTTTATTTGCCAGGAACGGGGTCTTAACACTGAAGAAATCCGATATCAACAACGATGGTTGATGAATGAACAAATTGCTAATTGTCCTAAAGCCGAAAAGGTTTATCAGTACGAAGCCTGGGTTGATCTTTTAGAAGCTCAGCCCGTTTTCGTCTTTAGACGCAGTATCGATTATCTGACACCTTGTCCTTATACAGAAAAAGGGATTATCACCAAGACGACTGAGAGGCTATATTTCAACCTGCAAACCGGTTCCGTTGTTGCGGGTGATGTCGTTTGGGAATATGAAAGCGGAGAAATTGAAAGCAGCGAATCGGTTACTTATAACCATCGTGCAGAATTGGTTTGGTTTGAAGAGCTTCCAGAAATGGAAAGAAAAGTATACGAACACGCCCTCCAATTGTTGAGGGACGGTAAAAATTATGAAGAATGGCTTCGATAAGAAAAAGAATAAAAGGGTTAAGAATGAAAAAGGTGAATTTTTGGCACTTCCCATTGAACCGAGATTAAAAACCAGGCTTACCCCACCATCAAAACCCAAGCCTGGTCAGATCCTCAAATCGGAAATTCAACGCGCATTATGCTCGCGAGGCTTTCTGATCGCCCTGATCATGGCAAGCATTTTGCTGCTTGTCGGCTTACGCTTCGCTTACCAACTGCCGAGTGAGCGCTCTTTCGTTGAGGAATGGTATGTCAGTTATACCCAGAGTTTTTATCACCTGATGCTGCCGCTGATTGCTT
>JAKLFN010000293.1 GCA_022711195.1 Bacteroidota bacterium | reverse complement strand
GTATGAAAAAGACGGTCAAAAGCGCCAAGTCCTGAAGTGGAGTATGTCGGATTTAGCGTTATAGGTCCCAGTCCGACAGCCCAGAAGTAATCTTCGTCCCAGTATGAATCGTTGGAGGCACCGATATATCCGACAGCACCCTTATTCTTTGCAAGGACAATAGTATTGCCAAATGAGTTTGTATTGAACAGCGATGTAAGACAGGCATTGCTGATTATCAAAGGATACATATTCTTATTTTTCAACTTGGAAGTGTCTGTATTTACGAAGTTGTACCCTAGCCATCCATTGGTTGCTCCATGACCAGTATAATTGATAAAGGATTGTCCAAAATTAATATGCTTGATAATTGTATCCTTGTTTGTTGAAATAGTAGGAATAAAAAAATATTGATATTTCGTTATATAATTTGCTTGTATTAAATAATTCGAAACAAGGTAATTTACCTGTCCGTTCATGTAGGTCGAATGACTGTCGTCGATGCCTGCTGTTGCAAGTGCATTACGATGATAAAGGTTCGTGTCGGCAAACTCATACTTCTCGTACTGCACGATCTTGCTTACCACGCTCTTGAGTTCATTAGTATCAGACACAGGAAGTCTTCCCGTATACATTTCTGGTATATAGTCGCCATTCCCGTCAAATTCGCCGTAATACATGTCTGTGACATTGCCTGTTCCGTAGTATGGGATCATTGTAGTATTACCGACTATCAGAAGATATTCAGGGGCAGGCTTTTCTGTGGTTGCAGAGTTGTAGATCGCAGCGATCGAATTCTTTATGTCAGTATAATTTACGCCTGCATAGGCTGCCCCTTTATATAACAGATCGATGCTGAATCCTTTCTGTCTTTTCCATCTTATAAAGGGTTCAAGATGTTTCCTGAAGGCTGTATCGGTGAGGATGATCATTCTTACAGGCTTGTCGGTGTAACCTGGCATAAGATCGTCAGGTTCATAATTGAGAATTCCTTTTGAAAGATTATCCTTAAAGAGTGGTGACCCGGTGGTACTCTTTCTGCCTGTATCTTTTTCTCCGGTGAAGACCACTTCGACTTTCATAGCCGTGATCACCTCTAAATCTTTCGTACGTGGATTGTAGGCTGCAGGTGAGATAGTGAGAGTCGCCAGATTCATTCCCCGTGCTCTTCCGACCGGAACGATTTTTACGGTGTCATGCCTTAAGTAACCACGTTTTGAATATGTAGCGCTGTCGATCCTGAAGGGAGGCTTTCTCCTTACCTGATCTTTTGTTTCTCCCTCCTGAACAGGATACAGTGAGCCCCTGATGTTGCCGGCAGAAGGCTTTATCCTCGACGATCTTACATCAGATATTTTTATTTTCCAGCTTGCTCCTTCAGGTATTTGCACCAGTCTCGAAAAGACTGGCAGTCCTGGCTTTCCGATATCAGAAGGTGCTATATGTCCGGGGATGCTGACCCTGTACCATTTGCCGTTCTCATCGGTGAAGCCGGCAGCTTCAGGTTCGGGAATGGAATAGTTGATGGTTATTGATCCGGGAGCAGAAGAGACTTTGATGCTCTCCATGCCGCTTCCGCGAAGGTATTTCTGGTCTCTTGCCTGCTGACTAAGTGCCGGTACAGTACAAACCATCAGAAATACCAGTAAGCTGCTCTTGTTGTTTAGCCCTAAATACATCAGTGTTAATTAATTAACGCTGTTCCCCAAATTCCCTGACCAAGTTATTAAAAATCATAATATATAACGAATCAGGCCTTAATAAATTTGATTAAAATAATAAGATTCGTATTTTTATGTTTATTTTCATGCCTGATCGGTTATAGCCATATGAGAAGAATAATTTTACTTTTAATAATAAACACACTGGCCGCAGGATTGTTCGCCCAGGTCAACAAATTCGGCACACCTGTTTCCCGTAGCTATAATATGCAGATGATCCCCGGCGCAGGGGAGTACAACTGGGCCATAGCCAAGGACAAGTTCGGTTCAATTTATTTTGGGAATGATAATAATTTAATCCTGAGGTTTGATGGCATAAGGTGGTCGACAATACCGCTTAATCCTGATAACTCGACAACAGTCAGGTCGATCTCGATCGATGATAATGGAATTATCTATGTTGGAGGCATTAATGAGTTCGGATATATCGAACCTGATGCTACAGGAAAAAGAATTTATAGATCACTGACAAACCGTTTTGATTCTGCAGAGGACATTACAGGTACGATTACCTATGATTCAACACTGGCCCTCGGTTCTCCGATTACTGAAAAATCGATTGGAGACCTGAAAGCACTGATTATAAGGGATTCCAGCGTGTATTTTCTCAGCGATAAAGGAACACTGATAATATACAACACAATTAATGACAGCCTGAGCTTTATTAACCTGAGAAGTCTTGGCTTCCGGCAGTTTGAAAGGATGTTCCTGATTGACGGAAAGATTATTTTGGCCAATAACATTCTTGGTCTCCTTGAATTCGACGGAAAAAGGATCTCAAAGTTGAAAGGAGGCGATTTCTTCAGCTATAAGAAATGCATGACTATCCTTCCCCTGGGTTCCAAAAAACTGCTCGCAGGAACCTTTGACACAGGTGTCTTTCTTATTGATTATTCTACCGGAGAGATCGACAGCAGTTTTGTCGGCAGAAATCTTCAGAATACCTTTAAAGAGGTCTCTGTCTATTCCGGTGCAGTGCTCCATACCGGTGAGATCGTACTCGGCACAATTCATGACGGTGCATATGTACTGAACCGGGATGGTGATCTTATTGGACATTTTACGGCTGAAAATACTGAGATGATGGACAAATCAATATCGTCGATGTATTGCGACCCATCTTCCAACTCTGAACTATGGATCTCTGCATCCAATTCAATAACAAAGATTTATATGAACCTGCCTTTCACGGTAATAAATGAAAAATCGGGATATGCAGGAAGCGTAA
>JAKLFN010000292.1 GCA_022711195.1 Bacteroidota bacterium | reverse complement strand
ACAAAGGTTATCACGAAGGGACACAAAGGATTAACTTATTATCTTTTAACCTTCTATCTTATCTTCGAGCCTTTTACAGCGAAGAAGACCATATACAGATAGTAAACAAACATCAAACTAACTGCAATCATCACAGAGCCTGTCAGTACCTGGATCTTGCCCATGAGCAGGGTCAGTATTGATGCACCTATAACTGATGTTGCAATAACGCCTGATGCCACTTTAGCGTGCGGTCCAAGGTCCTCAAGAGCGAGATTATATATTACCGGCCACATGATTGAGTGGAACAGACCTGTTGCAAGGAAGAGCCACATTGCAACTACCGGAGCGCTTCCGCTCAGTGCAAATGAAGAGCCCAGCAGAACGGCACCTCCTATTGCGCAGATTGCAAGTATATGAGCTGCTTTAAATTTGCGCAGGATAAAGATCCCCAGAACGCGGCCTACCATCATCCCTCCCCAGTAGAATTTCAGCATATCAACTGCATTAATATCCCTGAGACCAAGCTTTACAGCATAATCGGGGAAGAAGCTTGATATCCCTATCTCAATGCCCATATAAAGGAATATGGCAAATGAACCAAGCCACACATGCGGATATTTAAATGCACTGGATTTATATGTTTTCTGTGCTCCATTGGCTGTTTCGGATTCTCCAGTCTTAATCTCGGGTAACTTAAGGAAGAACATGATCACCAGGATTACTGCAGTGATCACACCGATTACCATAAAGGGTCCTTTAACGATAGCCTTGATAGCTGAGTTTTCCATTGCAACACCAGGCTGAACTTCCGGTGTAACCAGCAATACAGAAACAAAGATCGGTGCAATAACTGTTGCAACAGAGTTTAAAGCATTCGTCAGAGTCAGACGGCTGGCGGCAGTTTCAGGCGCCCCAAGAGCATTTACATAGGGTGCTGCAGCAACCTGCAGTATTACCACACCTATTGCAAATACTGATACCGTGCTCAGGAATCCGTAGTAACCCATTGAAACACCGGGTATACAAAGGAAAAAACCGAGGGTAATAAGTGCCAGGCCGCTCAATACGCCGTTCTTATATCCTATTTTGGTCAGCATAAAACCCACGGGTACAGATAATATGTAGGCACCGTAAAAGAAAGTGTTTGGCAGCTGTTTCTGAAAGTCATCAAGGCCGAAGGCGTTTTTCAGAAATGCAATAGTCGAGTTGTTCATGGTTGTGATGAAGCCAAAAAGAAAGAAGAGTGAGGCCATCACGATCAGGGGAAACAGGTATTTGTTTTTATTTTCAGTCATGTTGCAGTGGTTTATGTTAATAGTTTAAGGTTTAAGGCATATGGTAAAATGTGTATCGTGAACCATATTCATTTTGAACCGAATTTATATATACAGCAATGGTTATATTCTTCTCCCGGATTAAGTATTGTGGAAGGGAAATGGGGTTTGTTTATTGCATCTGCGAAATGCTGGGTTTCGAGGCATAATGCCCAGCGCCTCTGATAGAGCTTCCCTCCTTTTCCTTTTTCATTATCGATCCAGTTAGCAGTGTAGAGCTGGACACCGGGTTGTGTGGTATAGACATCCATCTGTCGTCCTGATGAAGGATCAAATACGGAGGCTGCATGCCCCAAAGTACCTGTCCTGTGGCGGAGCACCCAGTTATGATCATAGCCGGCACCATATTTTACCTGGATATCGTCGCTGTCGATAAAGTCGCCGATGCGGTGTGAACCTGAGAAATCCATAGGGGTTCCCTTCACCGGCCGTATCTCACCCGTAGGCACATTCGTTTCATCGGTAGGAGTAAAGAAATCGGCATTTATCATCAGTTGATGGTCAGAGATGCTTCCGGAACCTTCACCCGCAAGGTTAAAATATGAATGTGAGGCAAGATTAACCACAGTAGATCTGTCGGTGACCGCCTTGTAGTCGAGGCGGAGCTCATTATTATCGGTCAGAGTATATGTTGCCCATACCTTGACAGTACCGGGATATCCTTCCTCTCCATCGGGCGAAATATATTTCATCTTAACCGAAGAGGATGTCTTTTTGACAACATCCCACACTACTTTATTAAATCCTTTGATCCCACCGTGAAGATGGTTTGGCCCGTTATTTACCGCGAGTGTATAATCATTGCTGCCGAGTGTAAACTTTCCTTTTGCAATCCTGTTGGCACAACGTCCGCAAATAGCTCCCATGTATGGGCTGTTGCCATTGATATAATCTTCGATATTATCGTACCCCTGTACAACATCAGCAAATGTACCGTTCCTGTCGGGTACAATTATGCTGACGATAATTCCCCCGTAGTTGGTTATCTGGGCAACAAGACCATTGCCGTTCTTCAGGGTATAGAGGGATATTTTCTTTCCGTTAAGCTGGCTCCTGAAGGCTTTACCTGGTAAAATATTCATCGTCATAAGATTAAAGCTTCACTTTCCCTGTACCCTGATGCCTGATAAAGAGGATCCTGCAAGCGCCTTTTCCATAGACATGTTCGAGGGTGCTGACATATTTTTTGAGCAGTTTTTTCGGCACGAATGCCTGGATTGTTCCTGCAAATCCACCTCCATGAACGCGCCAGGCTCCCTCACCTTTCAGTATGAGCTCGCTGAGAGCGAGAGCAAGGGAAACGCCTTGTTCCTTAACATTATTTACGGGGAAAATATTCTGGTTATACATATAAGAGCTGAATCCGGAATCGACAACCATTTTCAGGAATGATTTAAAGTTTTTCTTTTCAAGTGCATCAACCTGTTCGACGACTCTCTGGTTGTCGCCCTGGAAGTGAATGGCCCTCAGAATAGCCCTGTCGCCCACTTTAGACCGTATCTTCGGTATTGATTGCAGCACCTGGTCGAGAGTGACCTGACGAAGTACTTTTGCCTTCAGTTGTGCAGCAACAGCCTTCATGTCGGATGGCAGCGAAGCATATTCATCGTTAAGGTC
>JAKLFN010000291.1 GCA_022711195.1 Bacteroidota bacterium | reverse complement strand
TAATAGTCGTTGCCCTTGGATTTATCCTCGGGATCAGCATTGCGGAATGGGCTCTGCTCACCCTGACTATTGGGCTTGTTTTTGTTTCGGAACTTATCAATTCTTCACTCGAAGAAATTTCGGATGTTGTAAAACCCGAGTGGAATGAAAAGATAATGAGAGCAAAGGACTACGCTGCTGCTGCTGTTCTTATAACTGCTGTCATTTCTGTTATTATCGGAGGAATTATTTTTATTCCCCGATTATTACTTTTAATTTAGCTTCAAATAATTCAACCATGGCAACAAAAAAAATATCACGTAGACAGGCTATTACTGCTGCCTCGGCAGGAGCCCTTGGAACATTTGTCAACTGGTCATTCCCGTCATTCACTATCAAAAGTTCCGTCCAGCAAAAGCTGGCTATTAACGGAGGTGAAAAAGTTCATACAGGTATATGGCCCGAATGGCCGGTATGGGATCAGTCTGCAGAAAAGAACATTAATGAAATGCTTCGTACCGGCAGATGGTGGAGAGGCAATGGCGAACATGTTGCAGATTTTGAACAGAGATATGCGGAGCTGATGGGCGTTAAAAGATGTCTGGCAACAGCCAGCGGCACAACTGCGCTTATCACGGCTCTTAAAGCAATTGGCGTTGATGCCGGAGATGAAGTGTTGGTTTCTCCCTTTACATTCATTGCCAGCTATAACGTTATTTTCATGAATAAAGCGCTTCCGGTATTCGTCGATTCGGATCCTGATACTTTCCTCATAGATCCTGCAAAGATCGAATCACGGATCACTGAACGTACAACCGCCATAATTCCGGTACATATATACGGACTTCCGGTCGATATGGACAATGTAAATGCAATTGCAAAAAAACACAATCTTAAAGTTATTGAAGATGCATGCCAGGGATGGCTTGGTGAATATAAAGGCAAAATGCTGGGATCGCTTGGTGATGCGGGATGCTTCAGCTTCCAGAACTCAAAAAATTTGCCTGCCGGAGAAGGTGGCGCCATTATCAGCAATAATGATGCATTGATGGATAAATGCACTTCACTTCATAACTGCGGAAGACCCTATGGTTCAGTATCCGGAAAATCATCATATCCGATATCCGGTACTAATTTCAGAATGCAGCAGTTCCAGGCGCTCATTTTAATGTCTCAGATGAACCGGATACGGAAAGATGCTGATATAAGACTGGCAAATGCCTTGTATCTCGATGCAAATCTGAAAGATATTCCGGGTATAATTCCGGCAAAACTTGTTGATGGCAACTGCCGGTCAGCCTATCATCTTTATGCTTTCAGATATATAAGCAAAGAATTCAATAATGTACCCAAAGAAAGATTCATCAGGGCTCTGGCTGCCGAAGGCATACCCTGCAGCGGAGGCTATGGTCCGCAGAACAAAGATGAACTGATCGAAGAACAACTTGGTTCAAAGGGATTTAAAAGATTGTTCTCCGAAGCCCGTCTGAAACAGTGGCGCGAAGAAAATATCTTACCGGGAAATGATAAACTCTGCAGCGAAGCTGTTACATTTTACCAGAGCATACTTCTGGGAAGCCGCAGCGATATGGAAGATATTGTCAGGGCAATCAGAAAGATCTATCAGAACAGAGATACTCTGAAAGCATAGCCGGTTGCAGGGAGCAGGGTGCGGGGGGCGGAGTGCAGGGAGCAGGGGGCGGAGTGCAGGGGGCGGAGTGCAGGATGGGGAACAAAGTGACAAAGTCCCTCATACCGGGAATACTTGGTACCACAAATAGGATAATACATAAGCTTGTTAAGATGAAAAAGATTTTTGATTACCTGATAAGGTTAATATTTGCTATTCTTATTTCTTCATGCTCAGGGAATAAGCCGGTATCTGAACCTGCTGATATACAGTCTAATAATATCCGTGATTACCTCGTAAAAGCTGCAAAGGATATAACGGATAATTCCGGTACTGATGTTATTTCTGAAGAAGAGTGGAAAAGGCAAAAGCCGGAAAGATATGCTGAATTCATCGAAATGATCAGTATGCAGGACATGCCTCTGAGCGGTGAACGTTCACCTTTAAATGTCAGAATAACCGGAACAATTCAGAGAGACGGTTACAGAATAGAAAAGCTTTATTATGAATCACTGCCCGGTCTGTATGTACCTGCAAACCTCTATATTCCGGATAATATAAATGGAAAGGCTCCTGCAATAATCTACCTTTGCGGCCACTCATTAACACAGAAAGTTCATTATCAGGCACACCCGGCAAAATTCGCAAAACTGGGATTTGTCTGCCTTATCGTGGAAACTATCCAGTACGGGGAAGTCCGCGGCCAGCATCACGGATGTTATGCACGGGGCTGGTTCAACTGGTATAGCCGGGGCTATACTCCTGCCGGAGTGGAAGTCTGGAATGCGATCCGGGGACTGGATCTGCTTGCAGAAAGACCTGAAGTTGATGAACAAAATATGGGAGCCACGGGAATTTCAGGTGGTGGTGCAATCAGCTGGTTCCTTGCCGCAGCTGATCCGAGAGTAAAAGCTGTAGCACCTGTTTGTGGGGCAAGCACTATGGAGGCCCAGATCACCACCAGAACCATTGACGGACATTGTGATTGTATGATGGCTATCAACACTTACCTTGTTGATTTCCAGGATATAGGCGCACTTATAGCTCCAAGACCATTGTTGATTGGCCAGGCGGATCGCGATGGTTTGAACCAGATCGAATCGGTTAAAAGGATCTATAATGACCTCCGCAGGATATATCAGTTACACAATGCTCCCGCTAATATTGAGTATATTGATACTCCCGGTGGTCATTCATATCATAAGAATTCCAGGGAAAAAATATTCTCCTTTTTCTCAGGGCATCTTATGGGGAAATCAATTTCTCCGGAAGAAGCCGGAGATATTGATACATCTCCGGAAAGCCTTCTGTCTGAGGAAGAATTGAGAGTTTAT
>JAKLFN010000290.1 GCA_022711195.1 Bacteroidota bacterium | reverse complement strand
CTGTTCCTGTAATGTGCTTTGTTATTGCATTCATCCCAGATGCTTGCCGGAACAGGATCTTTGGCAAACTGGTAATCGGTTTTGGAGTTGTTGGTGCAGAAATAACCTGAGACCCTCATATATTCAGTGAATGCTTTTACATAATGAGGAGGAACGGCTGTAAACTGAACTGGATTATCAGCAGATCGTCTGTATGATGTTGTTCGCATATGCATACAACCTAATGATGTCTGGTACATTCCGGTTATTATTCCTGCCCTGCATGGTGCACTTATAGCCGCAGTGGTAAAAACATTTGTGTACCTGATACCCTGTGAAGCCAGCCTGTCGATATTTGGCGTTATGGCAACATTGTCGCCATAACAACCGAGATGCGGACTCATATCCTCTGTGGATATCCAGATGATGTTTGGCCGTTTCGGAGGCTGCTGGGCGAAAGCGTTTGAAGCCAGAAGGGAGGCAACACTGAGGCCCAAAATGGGATTGAAATTCAACATCATAATTCTTTCTTTTAAAATTAAGGCATGAATTACAAATCCGTGCCAATGTCAGGGTACTTTACTCCAATGTACCTGCTTTTCTCCGGTTCGCTCCCGGGTTTTTAGTAAGGTTATCGCCGAGGTCTTTCCTGGCCGCTTCAGCCAGTGCCTCCAGTTCTATAACTTTTGCAGGATAGAATGATGCCACGTTATACCATTCTCCCGGATCGCGGCGAAGGTCATAGAGCTCAGCTTCCTTTATTGTCTCTGTTCCTGTTGGTCCGGGCCAGCCATCGGTACCAGGTCTCAGGTTCCTGTATGTACGGCTTTTATGCGGAAGTACCAGTTTCCAAAAATCGCGCTGCACTGCTTCCAGGCTGTTTTGTTCATAGTAATAATAAAATTCATGACGCGGTGATGCAGATTTATCGCCCATCATCAGTGGCAGGATGTTTACTCCGTCAATTTTGTTTTTGGGAAGGTCGGCTCCGGTGATAGCAGCAAGCGTTGGCAGGATATCTATTGATGATGCCAGCTGGTTGCAGATTTCACCTTCAGGTATCACCCCGGGCCATCTCATTATGCAGGGCACGCGCTGTCCTCCTTCCCAGCTGGTTCCCTTGCCTTCGCGCAGGCCACCAGTTGATCCGGCATGATTTCCGAAATTAAGCCAGGGCCCGTTATCGCTGGTAAAAATGACAAGCGTGTTTTTCTCGAGGCCGTATTTATTCAGTGCATTCAATAATTCACCAATTGACCAGTCGACTTCCATCATTACGTCTCCATAAAAACCCTGCCTGCTCTTACCCCTGAATCTGTCTGAGACTCCGAGCGGTATATGAACCATTGAGTGGGGCAGATATAAAAAGAATTGCTCTTTCCTGTGCTCTTCGATGAAACTGACTGCCTTTTCGGTATATAATGTTGTAAGCTTATCCTGACCCGAAAAATCGTTCACCTCTCCCACTTTCGTATTACCCTCAATGAGCGGAAGAGCCGGATATTTCATTTTATTGCTCGTAGTATCTTTCAGGCGGATAGGCACCCCATCGAAATCTACAGGCCACATATCGTTCGAATAAGGTAATCCGAAGTATTCGTCAAAACCATGCTGCAGGGGAAGGAATTTCATATGATGCCCGAGATGCCATTTACCAATTATCCCGGTATGGTATCCTTTCGTCCTGAGCATTTCAGCTATAGTTGTCTCATCAGCATTTATGCCTGTCTGTGCCCATGGCATCAATGCACCTGATATCCCGATACGGTTTGGATAGCAGCCTGTCAGCAAACCTGCCCTGGAAGCGCTGCTGACAGCCTGAGGACAATAATACCAGGTAAACTGCATTCCCTGGGCTGCGAGCCTGTCGATATTCGGTGTATCATACTGGCTGGCACTGGTCCTTCCGATATCGCCGTAACCCATGTCATCGATAAGAATCAGGATAACATTAGGTTTCTGTTTTCCGGCAGGAAGGGTATTAAAGCCAGCTGTTACAGGCACTGTTGCCAGGGTGGCAGTGCTGAAGACTATACCAAGATTCCTGAAATTATTGTTCATAAAATAGTATTTAAAGGCACGGATCAGAGGTCCGCGCCAAAATGAAAGGGGCAAGGCAAGAATTAAATACCGGAGCCATAAAATAAAGATGCTGATTGGTCAATGAACTAATTGTTCTGCTTAATGCTTTGAAGAAGATCTGTTAATTCCTTAACAATAAGTGGATTGACTGAAGCCAGATTATTCTTCTCTCCTATATCTGATCTGAGATTGTAGAGCTGTGGAAGAGGATCATTTCCTGTCTCGGTATTTGTATTGGTATTGATCTTCACTCCTGGTCCGGGCTCTATAATTTTCCAGTCTCCTTTGATCAGTGATAGTCTTCCATTAGAGGCATGTTCAACAAGCCATTCCCTGTTTGTTTTTGCTTTTCCGGTAAGCACATCAAGGTGATCCTGGCTGTCTGGTGTATCGCCTCTGTTCAGCTTTTGTCCTGTCAGAGCGGCGAATGAGGCCGCCAGATCAATCTGGCTGAAGAGTGCGTCTGATGTACCCGCACTCACATTTCCTTTCCAGGTGACGATGAACACGACTCTTGTGCCTCCATCGAAAGAGCTGTATTTACCTCCCCTGAGGGGACCGGCAGGCCTATGATTACCAAGTAGTTCCACTGCCTGGTCCTTATAGCCGTCGTCGACAACAGGACCATTATCGCTTGTTACAATAATGATGGTTTTCCTTGATAGCTTTAGGTTTTCGACGGTTTTAATGATTTCGCCCACCGACCAGTCGAATTCAAGGATAGCATCGCCTCTCGGACCCATGCCGCTTTTCCCGGCAAATCTCTGATCAGGAACTCTCGGTACGTGGATGTCGTGTGTTGCAAAATAGAGGAAGAAGGGATTTTCCCTGTTGTCTTCAATGAAGCCAACGGCTTTTCCGGTTATCACTTCTGCAATATCTTCATC